>JBDLIJ010000001.1:0-41050 GCA_039714935.1 Bacteroidota bacterium
AGTTTTGAGTTTTGAGTTTTGAGTTACTTTTGCATTATGATTGAGATATTTTCTTTTCAAGCTGGCGAGAATCCGGATTTAGCAAAGCTATCACATCATATCCGGCAAAAAGTATTTGTTGAGGAACAGCATGTGGATCCTGTACTGGAGTATGATGAGTATGAATCTACAGCATTGCATTACTTACTGTACATGAATAAGATTCCTGTTGCCACTGCCAGATGGCGGGAAACTGACAGGGGAATCAAACTTGAACGGTTCGCAACACTCTTTTCACACCGCAATAAAGGCTTGGGGGCTCAACTATTGCACAGGGTATTAAATGATGTCCTTCCTAAAAACAGAACAGTGTACCTGCACTCCCAGCTGAAAGCCATTCCTTTTTACGAGCGTCATGGTTTTATAAAAATAGGGAAACAGTTTACGGAGGCAGAGATAGAGCATTTTGAAATGATACTCAAAATCTGATATCCGAAATTATCAGTTTTCTATGACTTTTTTATAATGCTCGTACCTTTCAAGGATCTCCACCACAAATGCATATGTTTCTTCACCGCGGGCATAGCCGTATTTCACAACCGAATCGCGATAATAATCAGGGTTAGATTTATTCAGGATGAAAAAGTCAACATTATTTGTCCAGGTATCCGGATCCTTTCCATGTTTTTCTGCCAGGCGACGGGCATCATAGATATGGGCAATGCCAACATTATATGCTGCCAGCACAAACCTGATCCTTTGCTCAGCATCATCAATTTCTTCGGGGAGCTGGCCATCGAGCCAACGTAAAAATTTAATGCCTGCCTGTATCTGATCAGAAGCAGAAGATGTTGAATCTACACCATAGACTTCAGCAGTTGCAGGCATCAGCTGCATCAATCCAAAAGCACCAACCCATGATTTTACATCAGGATGAAAACGTGACTCCTGGTAAATCAAAGAAGCTACAAGCCGCCAATCAAGTCCATATGCCAGGCTCAGTTCGCGGATAATATCATCATATTGGGATATTTTTCCTCCGCCGATTGAGTGATATTCACTCTGTGCTATATTTACTGAGCGCGGATTATTAAAATATTTATTATAAACATAACGTGATGCAACACTTTTCTTATAGTTTAGCATCCACTCATTAATGGTGATTCTCAGACTGTCATTACCTGGTTTTACGGCCCAGGCCACATGTTGTGGAAAACTCAAGGCCGTGCCCACATCAAGGTTAGTATAATACTTCTGGTTTACTTTGGCAATATGTTCATCCGCAACAGTAAACTCAATATCTCCATTAGCCACATCTGTAATAAGTTGTTCAACTTCTTTCTCAGTATCCTCATAAATATGGATGGTGTCGCCAATTTCATTTGCCAGGATCTCCAGCCGGTCAACAAATATGGTCCCCTTCTGAACGTATACACTTTTCCCTGCGAGTTCGAGTGGGTTTCGGATAAGTTGCTCTTCAATTTCATCCCATGTTCGCAACTTTCGCCAATTTTCAGGTTTCCGTTGCACAAGCACCTGCTTTGTTTGCATCTGAGGTGATGTAAAATCAACCAGCTTTTGCCTGTCGCGGGTAACCGTAAGACCCAAGGCCATCAGGTCAACCTCTTCCTCAGCAATTAAATTAAAAGCTTTATGCATATCATTCACAATCACCAACCTGAGTTTAACTCCCAGGTGATCGGCAAACTGTTTCAGCATCTCAAACTGATAACCCATGGGCTCACCCCTGTATATAAAATAATTGGTTGAATTGTAATCGGTGAGTGCAATGAGTGTATCCCGTGCCAGAACCTTCTCAAGGCTGAGATCATTTTTAACATTTGGGCCTTCATTAACAATTGCATCAGTCTTTCCTTCATTTCTGTCCAGGCAGGAGGACAAACCAATCATCAAAGCACTGATTATGATAACGTTACCTAATATGTTTCTCATTTTAGTCAAACACAAATAATCCTAAATTATATTCTAATGTAAGAAAAATGATGCATAAAAGAACAAAAAAATATCAACGAAGATAAATATAGTTGTCAAAAGGGAGCACTATGCAACTTTCCGATACCTCCATACAGCCAATATATTCAACACTATTGCCAGTATCAGTAGTGAGAAAAATTGTCTTGATACATCGCTGAATCCTGATCCTTTTAAGAGAACCATCCGCATGACGTCAATAAAGTAAGCGATTGGATTAATCTGATTCATCCACTGTGCCCATTCAGGCATGCTCTGGACCGGGGTGAACAAGCCACTCATCAGGATGAAAACGATCATAAAGAAAAACGTCAGGAACATCGATTGTTGCTGAGTATTTGTGAGTGTTGATATCAACAGCCCTAGCCCCAGTGCAACAAGCAAATATACTCCTGCAACAAAAAAGACCAGACCCAGGCTGCCAAGCATCGGAATATCAAACACCACTTTGGCAATAAGCAAACCAAAAGCAAGTTCAAAAAGAGCGATAAACCAGAATGGTATCAGCTTTCCAAGAACAAACTGATATTTCCGGATCGGTGTAACGTTAATCTGTTCTATGGTGCCTATTTCCTTTTCTCTTACAATATTCATCGCCGAGAGAAAAGCACTGATGACCGTTACCAATAATACGAGTATCCCCGGAACCATGTAGGTAAAATAGTTGAGCTCGGGATTATACCAAAAGGCATGGCTGAGTTTGATGGCTTCAGGACTTTTTTGTAATCCCAGCTGATCAACAATAACATTGATATTGTAATCATTGATAATTGACAGGGAATAGGCACTCATCAGGCTGGCAGCACTTCCGTTGATGGCATTGGTGGTGACCTGAAGCCGGGCTTTTTTATTCTTTGCCATATCCTTTTCAAAGCCTGCAGGAATTTGCAATATCTGATCTGTTTCGTTGTTGATCAGGCTTTCTTCAGCAATGCTAAATGATTCGGAAAAATCTACAATAGTAAAAAAAGGGGAACCCCTGAATTTTGCAAGCAGCTCGCGTGAAGCCGGGCTTTTGTCCTGATCTACAACAAAAAGATTCACATTCTTAATTTCGAAAGTGGCTGTAAAGGACAGCACCAATAGTTGAATGATCGGCACCACAAAGATTATCGGAAGCATGGTTTTGTTTCTGAAAACCTGGATGAACTCTTTTTGCAATATGAAAATGATGGTTCTCATATACTATTCCAATCTTATCTTGAAATTTTTCACACTTAAGCCGATAAATACTACTGTAATGCCAATAATGATCAATGTTTCCTGCCAGATATGCATCAGCCCAACACCTTTGATCATAATATCTTTTATGATAATGATAAACCACTTAGTGGGCATGATATTACATAACCATTGAAGTACCACCGGCATATTTTCAATGGGAAAGATAAATCCTGAAAGAAGGATGGTAGGCAACATCAAAGCAAACATTGACATCATCATAGCTGTTTGCTGGTTGTTGGCTACTGTAGAAATCAGGATACCAAGTGCCAGTGCCATAATGATAAAGAGTAAGGTTTCTGCCAGGAGTAATATCAGGCTTCCCTGCACAGGCATGCCAAAGACGAAGAATGCCAGCAAGAGGATGGTAATGGCATTGACAAAAGACAATACAACATAAGGTATTACCTTTCCTATAACTATTTGAATGGGCTTCAAAGGTGATACAAGTAACACTTCCATGGTGCCTAATTCCTTCTCCCTGGCAATTGATATTGAAGTCATCATGGCAGATATCAGCATAAGCAGAATGGTGATGACACCGGGCACAAACATGAAAACACTTTTCAATTCCGGATTAAATAACATCTTGTAATCGGTACTGATCACTACCGGTAATCCTTTATCACCAATTTTTTCTGTCATATAGTTCCTGATAATGCCGCTGGTATAATTCACCAACAGGTTGGCAGTATTGGGGTCAGAAGCATCAGCAATAATATGGATTGATGCATTTTGCTCCTTTTCTATCCTTCGGGCAAAGTTGTCACCAAAGATGATAACTTCTTTCACTTTCCCCGCTTTAAACGCAGTTTCTATCTGCCGCTCATTCTGCAGGTTCTCGCCGAGGATAAAATATTCTGAAGAGATGATCTTGTTACTCAACTCAAGGCTCATATGATCTTTGGAGTAATCCAGTATGGCTATTTCAGCATCCTTGATTTCTGTAGAAATGGCGAAGCCAAAGATCAATACCTGCGCGATAGGCATACCAAACAGGATGACCATGGTCCGGACATCTCTGAAGATGTGGTAGAATTCTTTTATGATAAAGCCTTTCATTGCAGGTGATTAGTATTGAGCACTGAGTATTGAGTACTGAGTATTGAGTACTGAGTACTGAGTACTGGGATTCAAGCGCCTCTGGTCAATAATCCCAAATTATAAATTAGATATTTTATATGTCATCTTTTGAATTTCAAAAATCTCTTTTGATAAATATTTAAAATCATTATTTAGTAAAAACCCATTTCTATTTGCTATGATCAGTTGTGTTTCAAGCTCACAAGCTGACCCATACGCAACACTCAAGAAATATTTAAACTCTTTTTCTGACCTTCGTCCAGATCCCTCAGCGATATTTGAAGGTATTGAAACAGCAGATCTTCTGATTTGTTGAGTGAGTCCAAACTTTTCTTCTGTTGGAAACTTTCTAGTTACTTTATATACTTCTATTGACAGATTCATTGCCTTTTGCCAAACTGTAAGTTTTTTATATTGATGCATTTATTAATAGGTTAAGTGAAATTAAGATCATATCTCAGTACTCAGTACTCAATACTCAATACTCTCATCTATTAATTAATACCCAAATTTCAATTTTGTCCCCTGGCAATTTTTATAAACACCTCTTCCATGGAATCAGCTTCAAATTGCTTTTTAAGTTCTTCCGGCTTGTCCAGGGCTTCTATCCTGCCCTCAACCATTATTGATACTCTCTGGCAATATTCTGCTTCATCCATATAATGTGTTGTAACAAATACTGTGGTGGCTGTTGCTGCTGCTTCATAGATCATTTCCCAGAATTGCCTGCGCGTAACCGGATCCACACCCCCGGTTGGCTCATCCAGGAAAATGATCTTCGGATCATGCATGACAGCCACAGAAAAAGCCAGCTTTTGTTTCCAGCCGAGCGGCAGAGAGCTGATTACCGAATGCGCTTCTTTTTCCAGACCGAGTTTCTTCAGGTAATGGCTGGTCTTTTCACGAATAGCCTTGCCCGACATGCCATAGATGCCACCATAAAAACGGAAGTTCTCCCTGATGGTCATATCTTCATACAGAGAAAACTTCTGGCTCATATAACCAATATTCTTTTTCACCTTATTTGATTGGCTGGATACATCAAATCCTGCCACTTCAATACGGCCCTTTGTTGGTAATAAAAGTCCACAGAGGATCTTCATCGCAGTAGTTTTTCCGGCACCATTGGCACCCAGGAAACCAAATACTTCTCCTCTTTTTACAAAAAAGCTGAGGTCGTCGTTAGCAATAAAGCTTCCAAACTTTTTAGTAAGATGATCCACTTTAATGATATGGTCTTCCATGAACATTTATTCTTGTGTCATCAACTCCATGAAACAATCTTCAATCCCGGGAGGGATGCTTTCAATTTCAATATCCTTATGCCCCAGGCCTGCAAGTTGATTGTGAAGTACATCTGCATTAAATATTTCTCCTGTAGATGAATAATGCACAGTTGCACCAAAGCGGTAAGCAGCATGACAGTCATGCAATGATAAGAGATCATTTACCAATCGAAACATGTTGTTGGTTTTAACCGAGGCGAGTAATTTTGTGTGTGACTCAATAATACCTTCCGGGGTGTCAATGCTCATGATCTCTCCATCCTGCATCAGGGCCACCCTGTCGCAGAGGATAGCTTCATCCATGTATGGTGTTGAAACAATGATGGTGATCCCCCATTCCTTCAACCGCTTTAACATTTCCCAAAACTCTCTTCTTGAAACAGCATCCACCCCTGTAGTGGGCTCATCAAGGAAGAGAATATCCGGTTTATGGATCAGGGCACATGACAGGGCAAGTTTTTGCTTCATCCCTCCACTCAAACGGCCGGCAAGGCGTGTTTTGAAAGGTTCTATATGCTTATAGATATCCTCTATAAGATAATAGTTCTCTGCTATTGTGGTTTTAAAGCTGCTTGCAAAAAATTTCAGATTTTCTTCTACTGACAAATCCTGGTACAGAGAAAATCTTCCCGGCATATAGCCAACGATCTTTCTGATCTCCTTATATTCTTTTACTACATCCAGGCCTTCTACCTTGACTTTCCCTTCATCAGGCAATAATAATGTAACCAGTATCCTGAAAAGAGTGGTCTTCCCCGCCCCGTCAGGGCCAATACACCCAAAGATCTCTCCTTTATCTACCGTAAAGGAGATATCTTTAAGTGCCCTGACCTTATCATAGGATTTAGATAAGTTTTCTATATAAACGGATGGAGATTTCACTTTTAAATATTATTATTCTTTTACTCTGGTCCAATAGGTTGTGCGTCCTATCAATGAGATCCCAATATATCCTCTGATCCTCAGCAGGTCATATTCTTCCATGATAATATAACAGCTGTATGTTTTTCCACTTTTAGGATCATAAATATCACCATCATCCCACTCGTTGTCTTCATCCCATACAAAGTCGGTAAGGAGTTGGATCCCAAGCGAGGGGCGGGTTTGAAGAGCAGGGTCCGGGTTATGCTTATCAAGTTTTGGTTTTCCGGTCTCGTCATCAATGGGGTTTTTCAACCAGATAATTTTTCCAAAATACAAATCTCCATCCTGATAGACTTCTATGTGAGCATCTTTATCTTCATTTAACCACACACCAAGAATATCACCTGCTTTGTAATCTTGCGCAACGAGATTGTTTGTTGTAAAAATCCCTGCGGCAATAAACATTAATACAATACTGAGCTTTTTCATAATCATAGTTTTAGTTAGTATTTAAGTTTAAGATACATTTAAAAATTCACTTCGCCCGGCATCCCGATTTTGATCGTCCCATCATTTTTCACAAAGATCTTCACGGCATATACCAGGTTTACTCTTTCTTCTTTTGTTTGAATCGTTTTGGGTGTAAATTCTGCTGTTGAGGATACCCAGCTAATGGTCCCTTCCAGGCTTCTGTTTTTTGTTTTGCTCTCATCAATCTGCACTTCAACCTTCTGGCCTATTTTTATGTGTGGAAGCTGATCTCCGCTAACATACACCTTAAGCTTCATTTTACTCATATCAGCAAGCTTAAAAAGAGGTTTGCCTATTGCTGCTACTTCACCAGGTTCAGCATATTTTGTCAGCACTGTTCCTGATACTGAAGGTCTGATATGACACTTTGATAATGCTTCTATCAGCTGGTCTGTCTGGGCATCCAGTGTGCCTATTTCAGCAATGATCTTTTGCTTTTGTGATTTTGCAGCCTTCATCTGTGCTTCCAGAAGATCAATGGCACCGTTCATATCATCAAGCTGTTTCCTGGTGGCAGCTCCATCAGCATATAATTTCTCAAGTCTGTCCTTATCTTTCAGCAGGTTCTCTTTCTGCTGCAATTGTACTTCAATCTGGGCATCAATGGTAATTAATCCGGTTCTTACAGCATCTTTGGCCCTGGCCAATTGCTTCTTTCTAAGAACCAGGTCTACAGTATCTATCAGCCCTATTTCATCACCCTTATGAAGTAGGTCACCTTCATTTATCTCCAGTCGCAGAATTTCACCCTGCGCCATTGCAGAGATCACTACTTCTTTAGCCTCAAAGTTTCCATATGCATCGGCTTTATCATGATTGGTGCTGCATGCAAATAAGCCAAGCGAAATCATGGTGATAATAATCAGTTTTCTCATTATATATATTTATAAGATTCCTAATGTTGTCAGGTAGTCTACCCTTGCCTGTGCCAGCCTGACCTTATGCAGCTCAAGGTTAAGCCTTGACTGCGCTTCCTCGTTAAGCCTGCTCACATAATCGGAGGATGTGATCACTCCGTTATTCAGTTGTGAAGAGGCAGTTTTAGAAATATTTTCCCTTAATTCAATAACTTCCATGTCTTTAACGATCAAGGTCTCATATTTGCTTATGCTGGCGATATGCTGTTTCAGTGCAACATTAAGTTTGATGTCAAAAGTTTCTTTTTCCTTGTCGATCATATCCTGCCTGAGTCCCAGGATCTGTTTCTCTTTTTTATTCTGGTTCCAATTCCAGATCTGCCATTGCAGGCGGGCTCCAACGATATAGAAGGGAGAGAAATTATCTTCAAGCATGTTGAGCCCTGGATTGCCATATCCCAGCTGACCAAAGCCTGAAAGTTTTGGATTCCAAGTGCTTGTTATAAGCTCTTTACTATCTTCCAGCATGGATTTTTGCATATCATAAATTTGTAATTCCGGCCGCAAAGGGTCATGCGAAAAGGATATAAAATCATTCTCTGGCAAAGCCAGCATAACCTCTTCCGGAATATCTTCCGACATCAGGTCCCCCAGGATCATTGTAAAAGCCTGCTTTTGAATACTGGTTTCATCAAGTTGCTGTTCAATCCGGAGAATCTCCGCTTTTAAAACATCCCTGTCAGTTGACAAAGCAACACCATATTCAACAGCTGCATTAATTTCTTTCAATTTTTGATTCATCTCATCCATGAGTATGGATAATAACTTCTCATTTTCCTGCATCAGGATAATACTGAAAAAAACTGAATTGATACTTTCTTTTAGTTGATGTAAAACTACTTCCACTTTCTGCTCCTCAATCTCATAGGCTGCCAGCTCCATTTTTTTCTGCTTCCCTGTAATGCCCCCATCATAGATCACCTGGTTGATGTCCATGGTAATTCTGTACTGGTCTTTTGGCGGTACAGGAGTATCAAATGGAGCAGGGCTGACTTCGATATCAATTGGAGGAGGGATATAGAATGGAGGAACAACAACATCTACTTTTGTAACGTCAGACTGATACGACACCTGACCACTGATCTGTACCCTGGGCAGATAATTGGCATTAAGCTTTTTCTGTTCTATCTCACTGGCGGCCTTAAGTAAGCTTGTGTGATCGCTCAGCGGATAATTGACCAACGCCATTTCATGGCAATATTCCAGCGTGAGTATATCAGCTACCTGGCCATAAACGGTGCCAAGCAAAAGCGACCCTATGATCAACATTATTTGTTTCATCCTTTTTTAATTGCATTTAAAATGAACTCCGGGACTTCCTTTTTCCTTTCCACCAGAAATTGATGATATGCATCTTCATCATTACTGAAAAGCATCCTCTGTATTAAAGGTCTGGCTGCAAAAGGGAATACACATAAACCAACCAGGTTCACCAGAAACTGTCGTGGGTCTTTAAGTGTTACATTTTCCTTCTCCAGTGTTCTTGTGATATTTTCGATCATGATCTCCGGGTTGATCCCGGCCTCCCTGATAAGTTCTGCGAGATGTTGCGGGTTTTTACTCAACTCCTGCATGACAAAGATGGGAATGAGCGGGTTTTCTATAAATACATCAATATACCGGTCTGTAAAAGAGTATACCTTTTCTTCCAGGCTCATGTCAGAAAGAAATATCACACCAACATGAGGAATGAACTGGATGAAGACTTTTTCAAATACCTTGCCGAACAAACGCTCCTTACTCCTGTAATAATAATGCAACAACGACTTGTTAATCCCAGCGGCATCAGCGATCATCTGCATGCTAGTGCCGTCATAAGAATTTTGCATAAAAACCTCACGCGCCACCTTAAGTATATGCTCTTCTGTATTGAGCTTATCATCCATAAATATTGACTATTTAGTTTAACTAATTGAATTAACCATTTGGTTAAACTGATTAGACAAATATATTTCATAAAAACTCGTTTGTCAAGGAGTTTCTAAAATAATTATTGTGCCATACCTGCATGTTACTGATTATCTTGACAGTATGTGTGCAGGGACAAAAAGGGTGGGGCTACGAATAGCAAGTGTTGAGTATTGAGTACTGAGTATTGAGTATTGAGTATTGAGTATTGAGTAGCGAAAATGATTCTGAATTCTGTATAAAATTAAAGTAAACCAAGAAATACCATTATTTTTGTATTATGCGTTGGCTTCCGATAAATATCAGCATCATTTTTATGATCCTCTCAGGAATAGTCTTTGGCCAGATGAGGATTGATTGCGATGGTCTGGAGATGGAAGCCGGAAGTGATTTCATCAGCAAGGGCAAGTATGCATCATCTGTCAGGACATGGCATTCAGATTCATTATCAGATGCTTCAATTGTGTTGTGTCCGGCAGGGCTTCACCGATCCTCACAGGACGATATAAAAAAGCGATATTCATTTGACTGGACGGTTAAATACAATAACATCTACCTGAAGACAAAAGAAGGGCTGATCATTGAGGGCCTGAATGAGCATGGATTTTCAGCCTCATTAATGTTTCTCAATAATAGTCAATTAGCAGGTAAAGAAAAGGAACACATTCCGATTGCCGCATCTCTGGTCATTAATTTTTTTATCGATCACTTTAAGTGTGTCGATACGGCCTTACTGGCAGTATGGGATGTCAGGATCTATGACGATCTGGGAATGACATGTGGCTGGCCATTTCGAATTGTTTTGCATGACTCTGCAGGATCGACTGCTTACATAGAACATATTGATGGACACAAAAGGGTTTATACTCCGGGCTCACCCGCCTTGATTGTTGATGGACCTGATTACGCCCGCTTAATCACCATAAAATATCTGCAGGACTCCATTCCTGGCAATAAGGCTGAAATGCGCTATTTACAAATTCAAAAAGAAATAGATTCGGATAGTTTTGATGGAATGATATTCTATTACATTAAGAACCATCCTGAGATTCCATTTTTAGAAATCACCAGAGGGCATTCTCGGAATGCACAACTATTAATTTTGAAACGAACTGATGCGATCTGCTTTGAGATTCAAAAACTTGAATTCAAAACAGGAGTTGAAACAATTCTCAAAGTCTTTTAAATCTCTGACAAGCGGGTTTTCACCTTGGAGGCCAGCACGTCAATCGCTACATGGTTTTCACCTCCCTGAGGCACGATAATATCCGCATATCTTTTCGACGGCTCAATAAACTGCAGGTGCATGGGTTTAACAAAGGTGTAATAATGTCTGAGCACATCCTGTACATCCCTCCCACGTTTTACGATGTCTCTTTTCATGATACGGGCAAGCCTGTCGTCATCTTCGGCATCCACAAATGCCTTTACATTAAAACGCGCGCGCAAATCAGGGTCAGTGAAGATAAGTATCCCTTCAACGATGGTTACAGACCGTGGTTCTACCCTGATGGTCTCATCCAGCCTTGCACATTCAACATATGAATATGTGGGCATATCAACTGCATGTCCGTCACTAAGCAAATCTAGATGGCGGCCCAGTAAGTCCCATTCAATAGAATCCGGATGGTCGAAATTAATTTTTTTCTTTTCCTCAGGAGGGAGGTGGCCATTATCCCAATAGTAGGAATCCTGAGAGATGACAGAAACGCTTTCCTCAGGGAGTAGCTCTATCATACGGTTTACCACTGTTGTTTTACCCGAGCCTGAACCGCCGGCTATTCCTATAATGAGCATAAGTGTAATTTTTGTTTTGCTAAGATAAGAATTATTAAAGATGCCATCCTGTATTAAAAGATCGTTATCCCCAACGCTCCGACCCCTGCCAGCAGAATGCTCCAGATCACATTCCCGATCAAGGTCCAGACTAGTAATCGCTTCGTTGCACTGACGATGGTAATACCAATGGCCATGCCCAGCATCGGACCAAATATTCCCGGGAGTAGAAGTCCCAGGCCGATCACACCGTATTTATTAAGGTAGCGATGCATCCTGGCTTTTGACCTGCCCAGGTATCGTTCACCCCTTTTGCTGCTTACATATTTTCTCACCTTGTTCCCCAGGGCATACACCAGTGTGGTGCTGGCAGTTGATCCCAGGATGATTGTGATAATGATAAGCCATGTGCTAAAACCATAAGCAAGGCCAACGGGAATGGCCATCCACAACCCTATGGATCCCACACAGAATAATATGAGTAAATGTAAAAAGGTCATGAGAAGCCTCTTTATATATCAAGACAGAATATAAGCCGAAGATATAAAAAAGCAAGCATATTTACATCAAAAAGCTGATCAGGATACCTGCAGCTACTGCAGAGCCTATCACTCCCGCCACATTGGGCGCCATCGCATGCATGAGCAGGTGGTTTGTGGGATCTGATTTAAGTCCTTCAGCCTGCACCACCCTGGCACTATCAGGCACAGCCGAAACACCTGCAGCCCCTATGAGTGGGTTGATCTTGTTTTCCCCTGAAAGGAACAGGTTCATGACTTTTGCAAAGACAAGTCCACCACTGGTAGCAACCATAAAAGATACCGCTCCAAGTGAAAATATCATCATCGATTCAGTTGTCAGAAATACATCAGCCTGTGTTGAAGCCCCAACGGTTAATCCAAGCAAGATTACAACTATATCGATCAGTGAAGTCCGGGCTGTTTCTGCCAGACGTTTTGTAACTCCGCTTTCTTTTAAAATATTCCCAAAAAACAACATGCCAAGCAAAGGCATTGCTCCGGGAGAAATAAATGTTGTTAAGATAAGGCCCACTATTGGGAAGATGATCTTTTCCAACTTTGACACCGAGCGTGGAGGTTTCATTTGGATTTTCCGTTCACGTTCAGATGTAAGCATTCGCATGATAGGAGGCTGAATGATAGGGACTAAAGCCATATAAGAATACGCCGCTATGGCAATAGGGCCAATCAGGTTAGCTGTCTGCACCCCATTAATGATCTCCCCGTTGGCCAACTTTGATGAAAGGAAAATAGCCGTTGGGCCATCAGCGCCGCCAATGATTCCTATTGAAGCCGCCTCCGGAAGATTAAACCCAATGGTAAGTGCTCCCAGCAAGGTCAGAAAAATACCAAGCTGGGCTGCTGCACCTAAAAGCATCAGGCGGGGATTTGAAATAAGGGATGAAAAATCTGTCATGGCCCCTATACCTAAAAAGATCAGGGGAGGATAAATCCCTTTGGTAACGCCATAATACAAATAATTCAGCACACTCCCATCCTGATAAACACCAAGCTGAAGGTTAATATCAGGAGATTGAAAAAATGGAATATTCCCAATAATGATACCCGTTCCGATAGGTACCAGAAGCAGTGGCTCATAATCATATTTTATTGCAAGAAAAATAAATACAAGCCCTATTAGTATCATGATAAGGTGTCCGGGAGTAGCATTCGCAAAGCCTGTATAGGAGAGGAATTTATTAAACCCTGTTAAAGCACCATTTTGCATTTCTGAATGCTGAATACTATGGGATGCTCCGTCATCTGAGTGTTCTGTCTGAATCTTCACAATAGTTGAACCATAAGCTTCAAATCTGTGAAGCCCTGTGGTGAGGATAGTCAATATGGCAATAATACCAAAGACGGTAAATGCTTTTCTTTTACTCATGTCTTATTCAATTTCCAGTAAGACATCTCCCTGAAGGATACTGTCACCAACCATAACTTTCACCGACCTCACAACACCTCCCTTTTCAGCCAGTAATTTGTTCTCCATCTTCATAGCTTCATACACGAGGAGCGTAGTTCCCCTTTTTACCTCATCACCTTCCTTTACCTTTACATGCATAATGGTTCCCGGCAAGGGAGCTTTGATCATTTGTACAGCTGCGTTTTTTTTGATCTTATGTGCATCTTTGGCTCGTGGGATTTCTTTACGAACCAATGTAGGTGTTTTTGATGCTCTCTTCTCAGCATGGATTTCCACTTCGTAAAGCGTACCATTAACCTCGATCTCTGCAATGCTGCCTTCAAGGCTTTTCACGTCCACCTCATAATTGTGGCCCTTGATTGTGAATTTGAAATTTTTCATGCCTTTTCTTAACTTTTCTTAGCCGGAGACTCTCTCAGCGAATAAATTTTTGAATTCCAGGGGGAATATGCCTTTGACACTCTCTTTATAGTAATCACATTGCTTTCCTCGTCATGCAGCTCATGATATAAATAAAGAGCCATCCCGATTGCCGCCGAAATATCGCCACCAATAAATAATTGCTTTTCTTCCGCCGCTGTATATCTTCCTTCTTTTCTTAATCTTTTCCTGGCCCTGTAATTCAATGTTTTCGACAGGTAGGTGAATACTAAGTACAGAACCACCAAAGCCATAAATACGGTAATATATCCCACGATGGCAATAATGATCCCTTCGGGAAAAAGCGCAGATATATCAAAGTCTATAAATAAATTTTTCATCCGGAAATTTGTTTATAGTGGAATGTTTCCATGTTTTTTAGGAGGATTGCTGAGTTTCTTTGTAGCCAGGGTCCGTAATGACCTGATAATGCGGAAACGTGTATTGCGTGGTTCTATCACATCATCAATATAGCCATAACGCGCTGCTTCATACGGGTTGGCAAATTTCTCTTTATAGTCCTGTTCCTTTTCCTTAATAACTTTGAGCCTTTCCTCATCATCCGTTATCTCCCTGATGGCTTTCCCATCAATAACCTCAATGGCTCCAGCAGGGCCCATCACAGCTATCTCAGCTGTAGGCCATGCATAATTGATATCACCCCGCAGTTGTTTTGAGCTCATCACATCATGTGCCCCGCCATACGATTTTCTGATTGTTATGGTGATCTTAGGTACTGTTGCTTCCCCATAGGCAAACATCAGTTTTGCCCCGTGAGTGATGATACCGCCATATTCCTGGCCGCTGCCAGGTAAAAAGCCCGGGACATCCACCAGCGTAACGATTGGAATATTAAATGCATCACAAAACCTGACAAAGCGAGCTGCCTTCCGCGAAGCATCAATGTCGAGTACGCCTGCCAGAAAGTTGGGCTGATTAGCAACGATACCAGCTGGCATGCCATCAAAACGGGCAAATCCGGTGATGATGTTTCTTGCCCAGTTGCGCTGAACCTCAAGGAACTCACCATTATCTGTTATGCTTGAGATAATATCAAGCATTTCATAAGGCAGATTAGGATCTTCCGGGATCACATCATTCAGGAAATCATCCTTGCGATTGATCGGGTCATCACATTCAACAGCAGGAGGATCTTCTAAATTATTTGAAGGAAGATAGCTCATCAGCTTCCTTATCAGTAACAGGCCCTCCTCCTCATGTTCAGCCACAAAATGAGCTACACCGGATTTACTTCCGTGCACATGAGCTCCCCCCAGGTCTTCCGTGGAAATATCTTCACCTGTAACGGTCTTTGTCACTTTGGGCCCGGTTACGAACATATAGCTGCTCTTCTCACTCATGACAATAAAGTCAGTTAGTGCCGGTGAATAGACGGCACCACCTGCACAAGGTCCGAAGATGGCTGATATCTGGGGGATCACACCGGATGCCATTATATTCCTTTGAAAGATTTCTGCATAAGCGGCCAGGCTTTTTACCCCTTCCTGTATCCTGGCACCTCCGCTGTCATTGATCCCGATTAGCGGGGCACCAACCTTCATGGCCTGATCCATGATCTTACATATCTTGATCGCATTCGTTTCAGACAATGATCCGCCAAATACAGTAAAATCCTGGGAATACACATACACAACCCTGCCATCAATAGTTCCATGGCCGGTAACTACGCCATCTGAGAGATAATGCTGTTTTTCCAGCCCAAAGTCGTGGCTGCGATGGGTCATGAACATATCATACTCTTCAAAGCTGCCTTCATCCAGCAGCATGTTGATCCTTTCCCTGGCAGTATATTTACCTTTATTGTGCTGCGCATCAATGCGTTTTTGTCCACCACCGGCCTTGGCCTCCTCCCTTTTATCGAGAAGTTGCTGGATCTTGTTTACGAATGACATCATAAAAAAGAAATATCAGAAATGACTACTTGTTTTTGTCTTCACAGAATTCGGTTAGGACACCGAAGGTAGATTTAGGATGTAAAAAAGCAATATCAAGGCCTTCTGCACCCTTACGTGGTTGCTTATCGACAAGCCTGATACCATTGTCTTCGGCTTTTTTCAGGTGAGTTTCAATATCCTCAACAGCAAAAGCGATATGATGGACCCCTTCGCCCCGCTTTTCAATGTGTTTTCCTATAGGGCCTTCCGGGTCGGTTGACTCCAGCAGTTCGATCTTGGTTTGCCCAATCTTCAAGAAAGCCGTCTTCACTTTCTGGTCTTTTACTTCCTCAACTGCATAGCAAGCTGATCCAAGCATTTTTTCATAAAAAGGAATCGCTTCATCAAGACTTTTTACTGCTATTCCAATGTGTTCAATATGAGATGGTTTCATATTATTCCCTCCTATTGTTAAATATTTCACAAAGGTAGATTAAATTTTGAATCCACAAACAATTAAGTGCTCTTTTTACAATTAAGGATGCATATTTGTGCAAGAAACTGCAAACTGATTACAGGATACGGAATTAAGGTACAGGCTAGTTTCTTCTAACTTTTTCCATTTGCCATTTATCCCTAACTTTGCCGTCCCTTAAAAACCAATAAGAAATGAGAAGAATAGTACTATTGATCGCCTGTTTCATCCTATTTACATCGCATGAGCTGTTTCTTAAATCAAATTCATATTACCTGAAGCCCGATACAAACAGTGAATTGTATCTGTACAATGGATCTTTCAATAAGAGTGAGAATACAATCAGCCGCGACAGGATCGTAAATGCCATGATCCTTGGTCCTGAATATAAATTCAGTCCATCACCGGATGATTATCATGAGCAGGGTGAAGTTACTTATCTGAATTTTAAAACCGGCAATGAGGGCACTTATGTAGCTGGGATATCAACCTTACCCAGAGAAATAGAGTTGAGTTCACAGGAATTTCTTGAATACCTAAAACATGGAGGTCTCCATGAAATGATCGCCGAACGTAAAGAAAAAGGACTCAGCGGCAAAGCTGCCAGGGAAGAATATTCAAAACATGTGAAAGCCATTTTGCAGGTTTCAGGAAAGAAAACAACTCATTATGATATTGCCCTGGGGTATCCAATTGAATTTATTCCATTATCAAATCCATACGAACTGAAAATCGGTGATATTTTAGCAATCCGACTTCTTAAGGATGGAGAAGAATTGAAAAAGCAAACCATTCACTATAGCCTGCAAACACAAGCCGGTGAAGACCCTCTGGAGGTAAAGTCAACAAAGACCGATAAAGATGGTTTATTCAGTATAACAATAGATAAACCAGGCATTTGGTATGTTGCTACTATTCATATGGAGGAAAGTAACACCCCCGGCATCGATTACGTTTCAAACTGGGCAACGCTTACATTTGAGATCAGGCATTCTTAATGGCTGCAACACCCGGTAGTTCTTTTCCTTCAATATATTCGAGCATGGCACCGCCACCGGTGGAAACATAGCTTACTTTTTCTTTCAGGTCGTATTTATTGATGGCGGCTACAGAATCACCTCCCCCAATGAGCGAGAAGGCCCCTTTTTGAGTTGCTTCAGCCACGGCGATAGCAATGGCTCTGGTTCCTGTTTCAAAATTATTCATCTCAAACACACCCATAGGGCCATTCCACAGGATGGTCGCAGAATTGCCAATGGCCTCCTCAAATGCCCTGATGCTTTCCGGCCCAATGTCGAGACCCATCAAGCCTTCTGGGACGGTGCCTGCATCAACCAGCTTCGTATTAGCATCATTATTAAAAGCGTCAGCGGCAATTGTGTCGGCAGGGATGTACAGGTTTACGCCTGATTCCTTTGCTTTGTAAAGAGCTCTTTTCGCAGTGTCGATCAGGTCTTCCTCGACCAGAGAATTGCCAACACTCCCACCCATAGCCTTGATAAATGTAAACATCATGCCCCCGCCAATGATCATATTATCAACCTTGTCAAGGAGGTTATTGATGATCTCGATCTTTCCGGATACTTTGGCGCCGCCAAGTATTGCAGTAAAAGGTCTTCCTGAATCATGAAGGACCTTATCAATGCTTTTTATTTCATTCTCCATGATATATCCAAATAGCTTATCATTGGGAAAGAACTGTGCAATGATGGCTGTTGAGGCATGAGCCCTGTGGGCCGTCCCAAAAGCATCGTTAACATATACATCACCCAGGGCGGCAAGTTTCGATGCAAAGCCTTCATCTCCTTTGGTCTCTTCTTTATAAAACCTGAGGTTTTCCAGCAGCAACACCTGCCCTGCCTGCAGTGCGCCGGCTTTTTCTTTTGCCTGTTCACCTATACAATCATCGACAAAATCAAGCTCAACACCCAGCTCTCCGGAGAGATAAGGAAGCAGGTGTTGCAATGAGAACTTCTTCTCAGGCCCTCCTTTTGGCCTGCCCAGATGCGACATAAGAATAACCGCCCCACCGGAATCCAGGATTTTTCGGATGGTAGGAAGTGCAGCATCTATTCTAGTTGTGTCTGTGATCTCAAATCGCTCATTGAGTGGAACGTTAAAATCAACCCTTATCAGGGCATTTTTTCCTTTGAAACTATAATTATCAATCGACTGCATAGGATTGTATTTAATCGTTAAAAATTAGCATTTGTTATGTCGCAAATTTATAAAAAGGAAACTAATTATCATTACATTTGCTTTGCTGCTAAACAATCTACTTCAATGGCTAAATTTACAGGTACCATTAAATCCAAGCTTCCCCGTACCGGGACTTCCATTTTCGCTGTAATGTCACAGCTCGCTCATGCACACAATGCCATTAACTTATCACAGGGGTTTCCTGACTTCGATGTTTCAACGGAATTGATTGGATTAATCAATAATTACATGAAAAAGGGTTATAACCAATATGCCCCTATGGCAGGCGTGCAATTATTAAGAGAGCGTATCTCCGAAAAAATAGAAAAATCCTATAACATTAACTATCACCCTGATAAAGAGATCACCATTACTGCCGGCGCTACGCAGGGCATATTTACAATAATTTCCAGTATGATCAGGGATGATGATGAGGTGATCATATTCGAGCCGGCCTACGACAGTTATGCACCGGCTGTAGAGCTTAACGGGGGCATCGTAAAATATGCACGCATGGAGCCGCCCGACTATAAAATTAACTGGGTGAAGGTGGCCCGCATGATAACTCACCGAACCAGGTTAATCATCATTAACACTCCGCATAATCCTACCGGAAGTGTTTTAACTAAGGAGGACCTCCTTTCCCTGCAGCATCTCACAAAAAAAACTGATATTGCCGTTCTCAGTGATGAAGTATACGAACACCTGATCTTTGATGGGAAATCCCACGAAAGTGTTTGTAAATACCCCGAATTGGCCGAAAGGAGCTTTATCACAGCATCATTCGGTAAAACTTTTCATGCCACCGGTTGGAAGATGGGATACGTATTAGCTCCCGAAAACCTTATGAAAGAATACCGAAAGTCGCATCAGTTTGTTGTATTTGCATGTAACACTCCGATTCAATATGCAATGGCAGACTTCCTTGAAGATGAAAACAATTATAAAGGCCTGGGAGAATTTTATCAGAGAAAAAGGGATTATTTTGTAAATCTGGTCAAAGATTCCAGGTTTGGGATCATCCCTTGCCATGGCACCTATTTCCAGCTACTGGACTATAGCAGGATCTCGGAGGAAAGCGAAATGGACTTCGCCACACGCCTCATAAAAGAAAAAGGGGTCGGCACAATTCCAGTATCCCCATTTTATAACCAGAACGGGGACCATAAAGTGCTCCGTGTATGCTTCGCAAAAAGAGAAGATACCCTGGAAAAAGCAGCTGAAATCTTATGCAGGATCTAACAATCACACTGGTTCAGACTACGCTTGCCTGGGAAGACCCGGATGCAAACATCTCGAATTTTGATACCTTGATGCAAAATTTCGATATAAGCACCGATCTGATCATCCTTCCCGAGATGTTCAATACCGGCTTTACCATGAATGCCAGACAAAACGCTGAGTTGATGGAGGGTAAGACCATGCAATGGATGACAGGAATGGCAAAAGATAAACAATGTGCAGTCTGTGGCAGCTTGATTATCAATGACGCAGGTGGTTTTTATAACCGTCTGATATGGATGGAAGCAGATGGCAGCTACCAATATTACGATAAAAAGCATCTTTTCAGGATGGGCGATGAACATCTTCATTTCCATGCCGGTAATAAAAGGTTGATCGTTGATTTGAAAGGGTGGAAGCTTATGCCACTTATTTGTTATGACCTCCGCTTTCCTGTTTGGAGCAAAAACACATACCTTGACGGGAAATATGCTTACGACCTGCTGATATATATTGCAAACTGGCCCGCTATTCGTTCATTGGCATGGACTTCATTGGTCAAAGGAAGAGCCATTGAAAATATGGCTTATGCAGCAGGTGTAAACAGAACAGGTAAAGATGGCAGAGCTTATGAATACACAGGAAATTCATTGCTTTCCGATCCGGGCGGAAAAATTCTCACTGATGCCGGCTCAAAGCCTGACGCTGTTATCACCACACAACTTAAAGCATCCAAACTCACTGATATACGTGAGAAACTTGGTGTTGGGAAAGATTGGGACAAATTTGAATTGTATTGATTTTCAATGAATAAAAATAATAATTGCAAGGAAGTATTTGCTTTTTATGTTTTGTTTGTATTAATTTGGCAAGCGTTTATAAGATGAAGTCATGAATATTATTATTGCAGGTGATGGTGAAGTAGGATTACATCTGGCTCAGGAGCTTTCCTTTGAGAACCAGAACATTACTATTGTTGACCCTCATGAAGACCTGCTCAAGATGGTGGAATCGCATAATGATGTTATGGCGATCACAGGAGATTCAACATCCGTTGAGGTTTTAAGAAATGCCAATGTAAAAAAAGCAGACCTGCTGATTTCAGTACTGCATGATGAGCGAACCAATATTCTAACCGCAGCATTGGGCAAGCAACTGGGAGCAAAAAAAACCATCGCCAGGATCAACAATCTTGAATATTTACGCCCTGAGAATGAGGAGAGATTCAAAAATATGGGCATCGATGCTATGGTATGCCCCGAAGATATTGTTGCTACAGAAATTGCTACTCTGCTCAGTCAGTCAGCAGCTACCGAGGTCTTTGATTTTTCCGAAGGCAAGTTATACCTGTTCCTCATCAAGCTTGAAGAAAATGCTCCTGTTCTGAATAAATCTCTTAACGACGTTGTAGCCATGTATCCGCATCTTGATTTCAGGGCTGTTGCTATCCACAGGAGTTCTAAAACAATCATCCCAAAAGGCGATGATATGTTTATGAATCAGGATCTCTCATACGTGATCACCAAGCCAGGTGGCATTGATGATCTGCTCAAGCTTGGTGGGAAACAAAAATTCGATATCAAAAACGTGATGATCGTTGGCGGAGGCCGTGTCGGGCGCACCACAGCCAGAAAGCTGGAACACTCCCTACATGTAAAGCTTTTAGAGGTTGATAAGGAAAAAAGCTTGTCGCTGGCTAATTCGCTCGAACGTACGCTGGTCATCAATGGCGATGCCAGAGACATTCACCTGATGGAAGATGAAGACATACAGGGCATGGATGCATTTATTGCAGTTACCGACAGTTCGGAAACAAATATCCTTGCCTGTCTTCATGCCCGTAAATTTGGTGTCAAACGCACCATTGCACTCGTTGAGAACATTGATTATATAGATATTTCCCAGAATATTGGTATTGACACTATCATCAATAAAAAGCTCAGTACTGCAAGTTATATTGTCCGTTTTACTATGGATGCAGAAGTCACTTCCATTAAATGCCTGAGCGGCATCAACGCTGAGGTCATGGAATTGGTGGCTTATCCGCACAGTACCGTTACCAAAAAGCTCATCAGGAACCTGAACATGCCAAAAGGAGCTATCATTGGCGGGATCATTCGTGGCGACGACAGCTTTATTGCCGTAGGTGACTTCCAGATAGAAGAAGGTGATAAGGTGGTTGTGTTCTGTATGCCGGAAGCCATCCACAAGGTTGATAAACTTTTTAAGAGGCAATGAAAGACTGGAAGGGCATCAATGTAAAGGTAATCATTCGTGTAATCGGCTTTTTGCTCGTGGTTGAAGGCTTATTTATGCTGAGCGGACTTCCCTTTTCCATCTATTATTGCGAACAGGAGTGTTTTGCGCTCTTATATTCCGGGATAATTACCATTATTTCAGGAGGAGTGTTATGGTTTTCAACACGTAAGCATCCAAAAAATATTGGACGAAAAGAAGGTTATGTTATTGTTACCGTCAGTTGGATCATCATCTCTCTGTTTGGCACTTTACCCTTTATTATCAGTGGTGCGATCCCGAATTTTACCAATGCTTTTTTTGAAACCATTTCAGGTTTTACGACCACGGGAGCAACGATACTTACCGATATTGAATCCGTACCGAAAGGGATCCTTTTCTGGAGGAGCATGACACACTGGATCGGAGGGATGGGAATTATTGTTTTTACGGTGGCACTACTCCCTATTCTGGGCATTGGTGGCATGCAGTTATATGTTGCAGAAATGCCCGGCGTGACAAAAGATAAACTACATCCACGAATTACCGCAACAGCCAAGCGTTTATGGGGTATATATGTGATCTTTACAGCACTTGAAACTATCTTGCTGATGCTAGGAGGAATGAGCCTGTTTGATGCTCTTTGTCATGCCTTCGGCACCGTGGCAACAGGCGGATTCTCAACACATTCAGAAAGTATAGCGGCCTTCTCCCCATATATTCAATATGTCATCATTATTTTTATGATCCTGGCGGGAACAAATTTCACACTGCACTACTTTTCTTTGCACGGACAGTTCAGGAAGGTATGGAAAAGTGAAGAGTTCAGATACTTCATATACCTTATCCTTATTGGCACGATCGGGATTACACTGGTACTGGCACTGAGCAAGGAAGGGATGTCAGCCGAAGAAGCATTCAGAACCTCCTTTTTCCAGGTTGTTTCCATCATTACAACAACCGGCTACATCACCGATAATTATCTGAACTGGCCCGGGACGATATGGTTTTTTATTTTTCTGATGATGTTCATCGGTGGGATGGCAGGATCAACCGGAGGCGGGATAAAAGTTGTAAGACAATTATTATTGCTTAAAAACAGCCTGCTGGAACTAAAGAGGCTTATCCACCCGCAGGCCATTATTCCTGTCAGAATGAATGGCAAAGTGGTGTCGCAGGATATTATCTTTAAAGTGATGGCCTTTTTTCTGATATATTTTATCGTCTTTATTATAGGCTCCTCAGTGATGGCCTTGATGGGTCTGGATGCTCAAACAGCCATTGGTGCCACTGCAGCAACCATTGGAAATATCGGACCCGGGATCGGACATGTAGGCCCTGTTGATAATTATGATTTCATCCCATATGCCGGCAAATGGGTCCTGTCATTTTTAATGCTCCTCGGCCGACTTGAACTTTTTACTGTCCTCATCCTTTTATCCCCTGCATTCTGGAAAAAATAGATGCCGGAAGGCCGTCATGCGGAAATATATTATCTTTGAAAACGTTCGCCATTCAAAAACCTGTATATGTCCAAGCTTTCAGCTGTAATCATCACTCTAAACGAAGAACGGAACATAGGTAGGTGTATCGATTCATTATCTGATGTTGCAGATGATATCCTGGTAGTGGATTCCGGGTCGACAGATCTCACTGAAACTATCTGCAAGAAAAAAGGAGTACGTTTCTTCTTCCATGAGTGGGAAGGCTACCTTGAGCAAAAGAATTATGCGAACGATCTTGCTGAAAATCCATGGATATTATCAGTTGATGCTGATGAAGCTTTATCTAAAGAGCTCAGAGAATCAATTCTGGCTATTAAAAACGATCTGAAAGCAGATGGATATGAGATGAACCGCCTAACCAATTATTGTGGTAAATGGATCAGGCATGGCGGGTGGTATCCCGACAGAAAATTAAGGTTGTTCCACCGGGATAAGTTTGAATGGGGAGGCGAGCGGATACATGAAACTGTGGTAATGAAAATGGCTAATGTTCATATCTCCAGACTGAAAGGCGACCTGCAGCATTATTCATATTATAATATTTCAGACCATATCGCCCAGGCAAATCATTTTACCAACATGACTGCTGAACTTGCTGTTGACAAGGGGAAAAAAGCGCCCTTCCTCAAAATTATTTTCAGTCCCATTGTAAAATTTGTAAGGGATTATTTTATCAGGCTCGGGTTTCTGGATGGGTATTATGGATATATCGTATGCAGGATCTCTGCCCAGGCAAGCTTTATGAAATATTCTAAGATCAGGCAGATCAGCAAAAGCCGGAAAAATTAATCCATTGGAAATGGAGGTGTACAATCGTATTATCATCAGCAGGACAGACAGCATTGGAGACGTTATCCTTACCCTGCCGGTAGCAGGATTATTAAAAAGAAAACTTCCGGATTGTGAGATCATATTCATGGGTCGGTCTTATACACATGATGTGATCATGGCCTGTGAACACATTGACAGATTCCTGAACTGGGATGATCTTAGATCCGGCAATGAATCTGACGCAATTCGGGCATTACAAGATATCCGGGCAGATCTCATTATTCATGTGTTTCCAAGGCGGGAAATTTCAAGCCTCGCAAAAAAAGCCGGCATCCCTGCACGGCTGGGGACCACCAATAGATTATATCACTGGTATTCCTGCAATAAACTTGTACGATTATCAAGAAAAAAATCTGAACTGCATGAAGCACAATTAAATCTGAAGCTGGTAGAAAGTATTACCGGAGAAAGGAATATCGCCAAAAATGACATTCCCACTTTGTATGGACTTACAAGAACCGAATCCCTGAGCAGTGAGTTCCTGCATTTATCAGATACACCAGGAAATAAGATTGTCCTCCACCCAAAATCAAAAGGCAGTGCAAGGGAATGGGGTATTGATAACTTCATAAAACTTATTGATATCCTCCCGGAGGAAAAATTCAAAATCTTCATCAGCGGCACGAAAGAAGAAGGTGAATTGATTAGAAATTCAGGCATTTTTGATGCTGATCATGTCATCGACCTGACCGGGAAAATGTCGCTGCAACAACTGATGAGTTTCATTAAAAGTTGTGATTGTCTTATTGCAGCAAGTACAGGGCCATTGCACCTGGCTGCTGCCCTGGGCACTTGTGCCATTGGAATATATCCGCCTATCAAGCCGATGCATCCCGGCAGATGGGCTCCTATCGGGGAAAAAGCGGAATTTTTAGTGAAAGAAAAAAAATGCAATGATTGCCGCAAACAGGGGCCCTGCCATTGCATGCAAGACATCCGGCCTGAAGATGTTAAAAAACAAATACTTCGGATATCGCATTAAATATGTATTATTGAACATTGAATAGGTAGTTTTGAGCGACAGCACTACACATATTAAATCCAGGGATCTGCTTCCCCACTTGTACTTCTGGGGACTGGTGCTGATGGCTATATCGCTCCCGTTTTCCAAATTCATGATGAGTGTACTGCAGTTTACCTTGTCAGGGATCCTTATCCTCGAATTTATGTCACTGGAAAAGGTCCACAAGTTTGTAAATAAATATCCTTATTATATCAGTATTTTCCTGATTTTGCCGGCCATCATAATCTGGATAGCTGAAAGCCTTGGAAAGATATTATTACAATTCCTGCGCAAAGAGAACCTTCCGGCAATAGTTTTTACATCTTTATATATTCTTCATGTCACAGGATTATTATTCACCATAGATTTTGACTATGCCCTGAAAGATCTTCGCATTAAATTGCCTCTTATCGTTCTGCCGGTAATTTTTTCAGTTTCAGGTTCTTTGGATAAAAAGAAATTTCACACATTAATGCTGTTTTTCTCAGCTGCAGTGATCGTGGGCACTTTTGTGAGTACTTACATACTGTTTACACAGGAAATTGGAGACCTGAGAGATATTTCCATCTTTATCTCTCATATCCGGTTCAGCCTGCTGATCAGTATTGCTATATTTACACTGGCATACTTAACCACCAGAAAGGACTTATATAAACGATACTTCCGTGTCCTCTTTATGCTTTTCACAGTATGGCTCATTCTATATCTTCTCCTGTCGGCTTCAATGACCGGGCTGGTTGTTCTATTTATTGCTGTTTTTGTTATGGCAATAAACTACTCCCTGAAGAAAAAAAACCTGTATTCCCGAATTGCTACCGTCATATTGCTTCTGACCCCTGTGGTTATTACCGTATTTATTATGGGTATCATTACAGATGTTTATAAGGTTCACATAGTAGATTTTTCACAACTTGATAAACAAACTGCAGCCGGGGCTTACTACTGGCATGATACAAGTAATCTGCAAACGGAAAATGGTCATTATGTTTGGCTTTATGTCGCTACTGATGAATTAAGAAGTGCCTGGAATAATCGAAGTTCAATTGATTTTGATGGTAAAGACAATAAAGAACAAGAGCTTAAGCATACACTGATCCGCTACCTGACATCCAAAGGCTTTAGAAAAGATGCTGCAGGCGTTGAGCAACTGTCACCAAACGACATTGCCCTCATTGAAAACGGAGAAGCCAGCAGCCACTATCATGAGCGGTCTGTCTTTTATATTCGCCTGTATAAGATTATCTGGGAAACCCAACAGTATTTTCGTACAGGTAATCCTTCCGGGCACTCTGCCATGCAACGCATTGAATATTGGAAGACATCCATGATGATCATCAAACAGCATCCGGTTTTCGGAGTGGGAACGGGAGATATGAACATTGCGTTCGAAAATCAATATGAACTAATGAACAGCCCATTACATCCCGAATTCCGTTGGCGATCACATAATCAGTTCCTTTCAATTACAGTGGGTTTCGGAATCATCGGGATCATCTGGTTTCTGGTGGTTCTTATATATCCTCCAATTAAAACCGGCAGGATGACAGACTTCTTTTACCTGGCATTTTTTGTGATCATGATAGTGTCAATGGTTTCAGAGGATACTATTGAAACCCAGACCGGCGTGACAACATTTGCATTTTTCACCTCCCTTTTCCTCTTTGGGAAAAAAGACAAATCCACGATCTAGGAAAATATGGGGACAAAAGCAAAGAACAATTCAGATAAGTGGCTGGTGGTTGTTAACCCTAATGCAGGAAGTCGTAAAGGGGAAAAAGACTGGCCAAAGATCAATGATCTGCTTATTCATCATGGATTCATATTCGAATCAATGTTCACAAAAAACCGCAGGCATGCGATAGCGTTAACATCAGATATGATCAAAAAGGGATTCAGGCAGATCATTGTTGTTGGAGGAGATGGAACATTAAATGAAGTAGTAAATGGCATCTTTCAGCAAGACAGTTGCAAGCCTGATGATATCATCATTGGATTGATCCCTGTAGGCACCGGCAATGATTGGGGAAGAACATATAAGTTCCCCAAAAAATACCATGAAGCCATAAAAGTGCTCAAAAAAGGACATCACTTTACCCAGGATGTAGGATACGTAACTTATCATGATGCAGAAGGTGAGCATGAAAGATATTTTATCAATGTCAGTGGAATGGGATATGATGCCCTTGTAGCACAAAAAACAAACCGACTGAAAGACCAGGGGAAAGGCAATGCTTTTTCTTACTTACTTAATATTTTCACCGGGCTCTTCCAATATAAATATGCTCATTTCTGCATCAAAGCAGATGGCATAGAGGTATTTAACGACAAAGTGTTAAGTATGAATCTTGGCATATGTAAGTATAATGGCGGTGGATTGATGCAGGTGCCTGATGCGATCCCTGACGATGGCATGCTGGATATTACTATTATTCATGCCATCTCGAAATTTAAGATCATAAAACATGTAGCACAACTTTACGACGGGTCCTTTATAAAACAAAAGTTTGTAGACACCCACCGTGCAAAGGAATGTAAGATCGTATCAAAACCACAGGGAAAGGTATTCCTCGAAGCCGACGGGGAGTCGCTGGGTCATTCCCCCCTGCTGTTTACTGTTAAAAAAAGAGCATTACGCTTTATAATTCCTCAGGATGAAGACATTGATTAAACATTATATCAATCAGGCTGTTATTAATAATAATTGATCTGTTAATTAGAACGCAAACCATGGAATTCCCGGAAATAAATTATTGGGCTGTTCTTGTTTCCGCCCTCGCAAGTTTTATGATTGGCAGCTTATGGTATTCACCCCTTTTATTTGCCAGTGTCTGGATGAAAGAACTTGGTTTCACAAAAGAAGGGATGGGCCGTACAAATATGGTTAAGATCTTTGGTATTTCATTTTTGTTACTGCTGATCATCGCCTTCAACCTGGCTGCATTTATCGGCCCGGATGCTGATATGCGCTTCGGCCTTATCGCAGGCGCTTTATCCGGTATTGGGTGGGTGGGAGCTGCCCTGGGGGTAAATTATTTATTCGAGCGAAAATCATTTCGTTTCTGGCTTATCAATGCCGGTTATATGGCTGTATCCTTTATCATTATGGGTGGCATTATCGGTGCCTGGCATTAATTAGTTCAAGTAGCTCGGTCAAAGCATCCTCCTCCGGAATATTTTTCTTCACCACCTCTCCTGAATGATAGAGGCTGACTTTCCCTTTTCCGGAGCCTACATACCCAAAATCTGCGTCTGCCATCTCACCGGGCCCGTTCACGATACAACCCATCACTGCGATCTTAATATTTTTCATACCCTGAGTATGTTCCTTGATCTTCCTTAAACTCTGCTGGATATCAAACTCCGTCCGACCACAGCCAGGACATGAAATATATTCAGTCCCTGTAATGCGTACACCTGTGGCCTGCAGAACGGCATATACTATATCCACCTGTTTGGATGTTGCTGATTCGTCATTCTCCAGGCAATATGCATTTCCATATTTACGCAATATCAGGGTAGAAAGATCTGAGCTGCTTCTCAATAATAAGGTGTCAGTGTCTTCTTCCGCATATGATAACTTAATGACGACCGGGTTTGAACACTTATGCTGAACCAGCATATCAAACATCTTACTGACAGGCGCAATATTGCCATTTATAACGGTAAAAAGGAATATTATCTCTGCATTATGATCAGTTTTTCCCTTAATATAGCTTTCAAGATCTTCAGGCCCGTTAACAATGAGCGCAGGATATTCCCTGCCTTCACGGTCTGTCAGCATTTTATGTTCATCCAATATTAGGTCCGGCTGCAATTCTGTATCATTCTGATGCTTTGCATTTCCTACAACAGCAATTGGGTTGCTCCCTCCGATGATACCAAAAACTTTAGTTTTCTTATGATCAAAAATGCGATGGGGCGCTTTACTTTGTGCATCAGAATGGGAGCCTCTTTCTTCCTGATACATATCAGCTAAACATTTTGCAACCGGAATTTCTGCCACAGGATCCTCTGTGAGCGATACCCTGATCGTATCTCCAATGCCCAGTGCCAGCAAGGGGCCTATTCCGGCTGCTGACCTGACCCTTCCGTCTTCACCTTCTCCTGCTTCTGTAACTCCCAGGTGAACAGGATAATCCATTCCGGCCTGCATCATTTCATTCACCATTCCAATGCTCGCTTTTACCATGGTTTGAACATGGCTGGATTTCATGGAAACCACAAGATCATGAAAGTCGGCATTGCGACAAATATTCAGAAACTCCATAGCAGAGGCAATCATTCCTTCCGCTGTATTGCCATATTGCTGAAGAATCCTGTCTGACAAGGAGCCATGGTTTACACCCACCCTGATCACTGTATTGTTTTTTCGGCAAATATCAGTAAGACGATTGATCCCTTCTCTGATAAGCTCAGGTTGAGCGTGGCTTGCTTTCTGCTTTTTAGCTTTCGCGAGAAAATGTTGCTGGTCAAAATAATTCCCCGGGTTGATCCTGATCTTATGCACTATCTCAGCAGCACGTTCAGCAAGCAGCGGATTGAAATGAATATCGGCCGCCAGCGGAACGAAAATGCCACGGTTTTCCAACATCGTACGAATAACACCAATATTCTCAGCTTCACTGATATTTCTTGCAGTCAGCCGTACCAATTCACAACCGGCCTCATGTAAATCCATTATCTGTCTGAAGGAAGCCTCAGTATCCATGGTGGGCGTATTTGTCATTGACTGAATCCTGATTCGTTCAGAGCCTCCCAGCTTGAGCCCGCCAATCTGCAGAACGCGCGAAATATAGTTCACATGTGTAATCATAAAACAGCCCCCGTATTAAAAACCCTAAATTATTTCCTTTGCTTTGCAGGCAACCATTTTGTAAAAATACTATTCTTACAATAAATAAAAGAAATAATAGTTTATCATATTACAATCAAAATAAGCTGAAAAAGCTATTTTTGACAAAGTTCCGGCACGCTTACATTTACTGAAAAGTTTACCGGCTTTGATAATACAAAACACCATACGCTGATGAATATACCTAGACAAGCGCTAATCATTTTTCTGATAGGATTATTTTCAATACAGGCATTCAGCCAGAATGCAGGAGTTGGTGAATGGCGTGATCATTTGCCTTTTAACAGGTTCATTGCAGTTGCAGAAGCTGAAAATACAATATTTGGAGCTACCGAATATGCAGTATTAACCTACGATAAAGATGAGAAGGCCATTGAGAGATACACAAAGATCAACGGACTTTCTGATATTGGCATCAGTGATATAAAATACAGCAATGAGCTTCAAACGGTGGTGCTCGCCTACACCAATACCAATATTGACCTTTTTAAAGGAAACAGTATTGTCAATATTCCCGATATCAAGCGAAAGCCTATCCTTGGGAACAAGGTCATCAACAAAATTACACTCAGGGGCGACTACGCATATCTATCCTGTGGTTTCGGCATTGTGGTGCTGGATGTTAAGCGGGAAGAAATATTCGACACATGGTATATCGGTACTTCAGGGAGTCAGATCAATGTGCTGGATATAACCTATAACGATACAGCTTTCTTTGTAGCTACTGAAAATGGAATTTATCAGGCATCTGTTGATCACCCTAACCTGGCTGATTATTCTGCCTGGTCAAAAATGTATGATGCACCTTATCCAAGCTATCAGTATAACCTGATTGAAGCATACGCAGGAAAAGTCTTTGTGAACCTGAAGGCATCAGGCATCATAGAGCAGGATAGTGTTTTCTACTACGATGGAACAGCCTGGATACCATTCCTGACTGAGAATGGTCATGCTGTAAATAACATAAATGTATGCCATGGAAAACTTGTTTTCGCCCTGGCTTACTCCGGTAAAGTGTTTAATGAATCCCTTGAGCAGGAACAGAATATCTACACCTATAACCCCGGAAGTCCGGCTATGAATGATGCAATTTACGATAAGGATGGGAGTGTGTGGGTTGCCGACAATAAGAAAGGACTTATTGAGTCATTCAGCAATGGCTGGGGAAGCATGATGATAAATCCCGGAGGGCCGTATACTGCCAATGTCTTTTCAATGACTTCTTCGGATAATCATGTTTGGGTGGCGCCGGGAGGATATACAAGCACATGGTCGCCTTTATTTCTCAACTACGGGACATATCGTTTTCATGATGAAGAATGGAAAAATCTTAATTCCAGTACTGTTCCAGAAATGCTTGGAATTCGTGATATAGTTACTATTGCTGTCAATCCGACAAATTCAAACCAGGCATATTTAGGTGTCTTCAGAAACGAATTCGGGCTGCTGGAAATGACCGGTAATGAGGTAACAGAAAAATTCAATATTGAAAATAGTGAACTTCAGCTCTGGGAGGCAGCAGGTACCATAGCGCTGGCAGGGCTCGGATTTGATTCACAGGGTAGTTTATGGGCGCTTTGCTCCGGTGCTGAGAAGTTGCTTGCCGAGAAAAAATCCGACGGCAGCTGGGCATCATATGGCCTGGGAGGCAGTGCTTCTTCTGTCGACTGCCGCGACCTTTTTGTAGACTCTTATGACCAGAAGTGGGTTCTCTTCAGGCACACCAATAGTAACCCAAACTTCATTGCGGTATACTATGAAAAAAATCCTCCCGGAGATCAGCTCAAGCTACTGCGTTCTGAAACAGGTTTTGGCAATATTCCGGGCACGAATGTTTTTAGCATTGCCCAGGATCATGACGGCGAAATCTGGATTGGCACTGATGAAGGTATTGGTATTTTCTACTCCCCCACTACGATACTTACCACATCGGATTATGATGCAGTCAGGCCATTGGTCAACTTTGACGGTTATGTTCAATATTTACTCGAAACGGAAGTTGTTACGTCCATTGCCGTTGATGGTGATAACCGGAAATGGATTGGGACGGAACGATCAGGAGTATTTTTTCTTTCACAAGATGGAACTGAACAGATCGAGCATTTCACAGAAGATAACAGCCCTCTGTTCTCAAACCAGATCATTGATATCGTGATAAATGATGATGGGGAAGTATTCATTGCCACGGCCAATGGCATCTTAGGCTACAAAGGAACAGCCTCCAGTCCGACAGAAAGCTATGACGAGATATATGCTTATCCAAATCCGGTAAAAGACGGGTTTGATGGCTTGATTGCTGTAAAAGGACTGATCAAAGATTCTGATGTAAAAATCACCGATATCAACGGCACTCTTATCTATGCTACGCGTTCTGAAGGTGGTCAGGCTGTGTGGAATGGCAGAAACTTTGATGGCAGAAAGGCCAGGCCCGGAGTTTACCTTGTATTTGCCGCTACAGAAGATGGCTTGGAAAAGGTCGTTACCAAGATCATGATTATCGACTGATCCAATTCCGTATCTTAGCGGTATGCTGCATAAGACCCGTGGAATAGTTTTACATCAAATCAGGTATTCTGAAAGCAGCCTGATCGTTAAGATCTTTACCAGAGATCTGGGTTTGCAATCCTACCTGGTCAAAGGAGCACGTTCGAAAAGATCTTCAATGAGAAGCAGTTTATTCCAGCCTATGACGCTGCTTGATCTTGTTGTTTACCACCGTGAAAAAAATGATCTTCAACATATGCGGGAAGCTGCTCTGGCTGAACCTTTCCATTCTATTGCTTCCGATCTGAGAAGAAGCTCTATTGCACTCTTTCTGGCAGAGATCATCACAAAAACACTGAAAGAAGGTGAAGCAAATGAAGATATGTTTGATTTTTTAGCTTCCTCACTTCACTACCTGGATATACAATCCGGGGGGCTGGAGAATTTTCATCTCTATTTCCTTATACAATACAGCCGTTTTCTTGGCTTTAATCCCCAGGGAAAACCTCAGGGCTCCAATGCCTGCTTCGATCTCAGAGAGGGGAAATTTGTTTCTGAACAACCTGCTCATTCCGATCGGATAGAAGGAGAGCCTGGCAAGTCTTTCTATATGCTGACCATGGCTTCCGCCGGAGGCCTGGATAAGCTTACAATCCCAAAAAGTATCCGTGACAAGCTGCTGAATGCACTTATTATGTATTATCAAATACACCTCAGCGGATTAGGTACCATTAAATCACTTGATGTACTCAGGGAGGTGTTCCGTTAATTGCCGGTGATAAGATCTATGAGGATGCTTTTTAAAGCAGATTTAATATCTGCCATATCCTGTCGCTTTCCCAGTTCTTTTGCCATAGACGTCACCCCTTTATCCGTGAACCCGCAGGGATTGATATAATTATAAAAACCGAGGTCAGTATTTACGTTAAAAGCAAATCCGTGCATGGTAACAAAACGGCTGGATCGCACTCCTATAGCACATATTTTTCTTGCTTGCTGTGGTGTATCAGCATCAAGCCATACTCCGCTTGCACCTTCCAATCTGGTGGAAACGATATTATATTCTTTAAGAAGAATCATGACGGCCTCCTCAAGTATTTCGATATACTTTCTGATTCCCAGATTAAATTGTTCAAGATCAAGAATGGGATAGCCAACTATCTGCCCCGGCCCATGATAGGTTATATCTCCACCTCTGTTGGTCCTGAAAAATGTAGCACCCTTACTTTTCAACACCTGCTCATTGATCAGCAGATTTTGATCAGAACCGCTTTTCCCCAGGGTAAATACATGCGGATGCTCACAAAACAACAGATAGTTAGGAATAGGATTATTGCCTTGACCATCTTTCCCCCCGATGATCTTCCTGAACAACTCTTCCTGATACTCCCAGGCTTCTGCATAGGGGATCTTTCCGAGGTCCTTATAAACAATCTCTTTATTCATGGTCATCAGGCCGCCTGGCGACATGTTTTTCTGCTTTATAAGAAGATCTCACAAGAGGCTGGCTTTCAACATGCACAAAGCCCTTATCGAGTCCCGCAATGCGAAAGGATTCAAACGCTGACGGAGTAGTGAATGAACATACCTCTAAATGTTCCTTGCTTGGCTGCAGGTACTGCCCGATGGTGAAAACCTCACAGCCAACGGAAATCAGGTCATCCATTGTCTCCAGTATTTCTTTGTGGCTTTCTCCCAGGCCGGTCATGATTCCCGATTTAGCCCTCACACCGGATTGCGATATGAAACGGATCACTTCAAGGCTCCTGTCGTATGATGCCACACTTCTTACTTCCGGAGTAAGCCGTCGAACTGTTTCCAGGTTGTGGGAGATCACCTCCGCCCCGGCATCAATAACCAACTGTATAAGTTCCTTTTTTCCCTGGAAGTCGGGGATCAATGCCTCTATGGTGATACCAGGGCTCTTCTCTTTTACTGCCCTGATGGTATCAGCCCATATCCCTGCCCCGCCATCTTCCAGGTCATCTCTGTCGACTGACGTTAATACACAATGCTTAAGGCCCATAAGTTTTACCGATTCCGCCACACGTTCGGGTTCGCCATAATCAACAGCAGAAGGACGGCCCGTTTTTACATTACAAAATTTACAGGAACGGGTACAGATATCACCCAGTATCATCAGGGTAGCGGTTCCACGCTCCCAGCAATCACTCATATTCGGACAGTTACCACTTGTACAGATCGTATGCAACTTATGCTTTTTAACGATCTCCCTCACCCCAAGATACTCCTTGCCCGCGGGCACCCTGATCTTCAGCCAGTCGGGTTTCTGTCTTTTGCGTTTCTCTTCCATATGCTGATGCAAAATTACAAATTAAGATTACAAATCACTACTGTCCGGGTAAACAGAATTTTACCTAAAACCCAACACCCAACACCTAACACCATTAAAGTATTATCTTTGCAAAAATTTTTACCATGAGTCAGGAACTTAGCGAACAGGAACAGATTAGAAGAAATTCTCTGGAAGAATTAGCCAGGATAGGAATCAACCCTTATCCTGCTGATACCTATGAGGTAAATGCAAACACAAGAGATATACTTGAAAAGTTTCCGGAAGATGATTCACTTTTTCAGGATATTAGTATCGCCGGTCGTATTATGGGCCGTCGCATTATGGGCGCTGCTGCATTTGTTGAGTTGCAGGACAAGAGCGGAAAAATACAGCTGTATTTTAAAAGAGATGAAATTTGTCCGGGAGAGGACAAGAGCCTGTATAATATAGTGTTTAAGCGTCTGCTTGACATTGGTGATATCATCGGAGTGAAAGGCTATGTCTTTACTACGAAAATGGGAGAGATCACCGTTCATGTGAAGGAGTATACCTTGCTGAGCAAGTCATTGAAACCGCTTCCTGTTGTTAAGGAAAAAGATGACAAAGTGTGGGATGCCTTTACGGATCCTGAGCAACGCTATCGTCAGCGTTATCTTGACCTCATTGTAAACCCTGAGGTAAGGGATACATTCAGAAAAAGGGCAGAACTTATCAACTCCATGAGAGGGTTTTTAGATAAGCAAGGATACCTGGAAGTTGAAACACCTATTTTGCAACCTCTGTACGGTGGAGCTGCAGCCCGTCCGTTCAAGACGCATCACAACAGCCTTGACATGACGCTATACCTGAGGATTGCCAATGAGCTATATCTGAAAAGATTGATCGTTGGAGGATATGAAGGGGTTTATGAATTCAGCAAAGACTTTCGCAATGAAGGGATGAGCAGGTTTCATAATCCTGAGTTTACTCAGATGGAACTTTATGTGGCCTATAAAGATTATGAGTGGATGATGGATCTGGTAGAAGAAATGGTAGAAAATATTGCCACTGATATTCATGGTACCACCAAAGTAAGTGTAGGGGAGAATGTAATTGATTTTAAGCGGCCTTGGAAGCGCTATAGCATGCATGCCGTGATCAATGAGTTTACAGGCATTGATATCACAGAGATGGACGAAGCCGAGCTGCGGTCTACTGCCAATAAACTTGGTGTTGAAACTGATCCCAGCATGGGTAAAGGGAAATTAATTGATGAGATCTTTGGTGAAACCTGTGAGCCCAGGCTGATACAACCAACATTTATTACTGATTACCCGGTTGAAATGTCACCACTTGCAAAAAAGCATCGTAACAAAGAAGGTCTTGTTGAAAGATTCGAAGCTATTTGCAATGGCAAAGAGCTATGCAACGCCTTCAGTGAGCTCAATGATCCTGTCGACCAGCGGAAACGCTTTGAGGATCAGCTGGAGCTAGGCAAACGTGGAGACACCGAATCCATGGTTCTTGATGAAGATTTCCTCAGGGCACTGGAATATGGCATGCCTCCTACTGCCGGCCTCGGTATTGGCATCGACAGGCTCGCCATGATCATGACGAATTCCCCTTCCATACAGGATGTGCTCTTCTTCCCTCAGATGCGGCCTGAAAAAAAAGCAGAAGTTTCCGAGGATGGAGAATTCATTGCACTGGGGTTCCCCGCAGAGTGGGTCCCTTTTCTTCGCCAGAAGGGCTATAACACCCTGGAAGAACTGAGAGAAGCCAATCCGAATAAGCTCACCAACGACCTGAATGGCCTGAGAAAAAAGAATAAACTCAATATTCCGGCCCTTAATCCCGGTGAAGTAAAAGAATGGTTATCTTCCTAAATCAGCATTAATTGCTTTGATCCCGGCATGATGCTTGTATATTCATTCAAGATTTTTAAATTTGCACCCCTTAATATACAATCTATTACATATTAATTCGTTAAAAAAACAAATCATTAAAATCTAAATATTATTATGAAAAAATTGACAATTATCCTGACAGCATTATCTCTCATCTTTACCATGAGTATATCTGCTCAGGACCTGAATGACGCCGGCAAAGCATACAATAAAGGCATTGGCTTTGCAAAAGAGAATAAAACGATGGAGGCAATCCAATCTTACCAGAAATGTGCAAACATTGCCGGTGAACTTGGAGATGTTGGTGAAGGACTTAAGGTGAAAGCGGAAACACAGATCACCAGTCTATACATGAAACTTGGTATTGATGCTTATAAGGCAAAAACATGGGACACTGCTATATCACTCTTTGTATTATCATCCGATTATGCTATCACTGCTGGAAAATCTGAAAGCGTGGTGAAAGCTAATAATTACATCGCTACATCCTATGCCGCCAGAGGAAATGGCTTGTATAAAGAAAAGAAATATGATGATGCCCTTGCCAGTTTTGAAAAAGCACTGGAATACAATCCTGAATATTTCAAAGCTTATTATGGTAAAGCCATCTGCTACAATAAAACTGCAAACACTGAAGGATTGGAAGAAGCAGTGAACAAAGTTATTGAGTTGGGTGGAGAAGACAAGACCGTAGAAAAATCAACCACCATGGCAGCAAAATATTTTCTCAAATTAAGCAATAAAGCTTTACAGGTAGAAAATTACGGAGAAGCAGCTATGATGGCAAAAAAGTGCATTGAATACAATTACCTTGAAACAACAGCTTATTACATACAGGTTGTTGCTCATAATAATCTTGAGAATTGGGATGAAGCTATAAAAAATGCTGAATACGGCCTGAAAACCGAGAAGGATGATAAGTCAAACCTGTATTTTGAACTTGGCCGTGCATATGAAGGGAAAGGGGATGCGACCAAAGCCTGTGAATCATATAAAAATGTTTCCAGTGGTCCCAATGTTGACGCGGCAAATTACCAGCGTAATACCGTTCTGAATTGTAATTAAAGAGATAAACATACTATATAAGCCCTTCATTCCATACCAGGGATGAGGGGCTTTTTTGATACCGCCAAAACATCTGAGCCTGTTTCCTGATGCCCAAAATATTCCTATATTTGCCCGAACCCGATCAATAAACCCTGCATACAAATATCTGCTTCATGATCAGAACCTTCTTTTATGCATCGTTTATCCTTTGCTTCTTAACATTAAGTTTTAATGTTTATTCCGGCGTTCAGAGCCCTGTACCTGAGGATAATGAGCGTAAAATCGCCTTTGCAGGTGACGATTCAGTCTCCGTTCTTATTAACCTCATCGAAGCATATCGCCATTCTGATCCTGAAAAAGCCATTGCCGTTGCTGATAGTGCCCTGAATATGATCAGGCGGTCTGAAGAGCCTGGAACAACAGCGGAGATCTTTACACATCTTGGTCATATATATTTCGAGATGGGCGTATATTATCAAGCCCTTAACTCCTATTCATCTGCTCTGAGCAAATACCTCAACTTTGATAATAAGGTGTATGTAGCAAGTTGTCTCAATAATATCGGTAGCGTTTATCATCAGCTAAATATGCATGGCCTGGCCCAAAAAAGCTTTGAGCAGGCTGCCAGAATATTTCAGGAATATGAATTTATAGTTGGTCTGGCAATGAGCTATAATCATATAGGCAACTCATATTGCGAAATGGGTGAATTTGATATTGCCATGCAATATTATAATGACGTTCTTGACCTTGACTCCGACAGTATAAGCCCGCAAATCAGGGCCTGTACATACAGCAATATAGGGAAAGTATTTTTATGCCGGGGTGACTATGACCTTTCAAGGGAATTTAACAACAGGGCAATGGAAATATATAGCCGCCTTGAAAACCAAAAGGCTATTGCTGAAGCCCATGAACACAGTGGAAACATAGCATATCAAAATGGAGATCTGATGTCAGCCATGAATGAATATGGCAGCGCCTCAGAGCTTTATAGCAAAATCCAAAACAAAAAAGCGCTTGCTAATTCCTTATTGCTGCAGTCTGAAATAAAGATAGAATCAGGCAATTACAATGAGGCAATCCAACTTGCAAACGAGGCGATGTCATTTGCTCAGGCCTATCGTTATCGGGATATCATCAAAAAGGCTTACCTCTTACTTTCGGAATTATATACGCACCTGGATGATATACATACTGCACATGAATACTACTTACATTATAGCCGGGTAAAGGATTCTGTTTATAGCCAGGAACTTATCAGCAGTATTGCCGAAACAGAGACGATTATTACTTTTCTAAAGTATGAGATAGATATTGATCACTTTGAGGAAAACAAGACCTATGAGCTTTATTCGAAGAGGTTTATTATGATCCTTCTTTCCCTTTTATTGCTAACTGTTATTTTAACCATATCCCAGGTAATAAGCCAGCGAAGGGCAAACCGTATTCTTGCACATCAACGTAATATCCTAAAGAAAACACTGTCAGAACATCGCATAAGCGAAATGAAGTATAAAGCACTCTTTTCGCAGGCCAATGATGCCATCTTTATCATGAATCAGGAAACCTTTGTTGATTGTAATGAGAAAACCCTGGAGATGTTTGCATGCAAGCGGGATGATATTATCGGTCATCCTCCCTATACATTTTCACCTGATATACAACCGGATGGTAAAGATTCAAAAGAGAAAGCACTTCAGCTGATCGAAGGCTGTTATAAAGGCGAAGCCCAGCGTTTCTACTGGGTACACACACGCAAAGATGGCACCCCCTTTGATGCAGAAGTCAGCCTGAATGTTGTTAAGCTGGAAGGAAGTACATACGTTCAGGCAATTGTAAGAAACATAAGTGAGCGTGTTCGTGCAGAAAAGGAAATGGTTCAGGCACGTGAAAAAGCCGAAAACGCAACACAGTCAAAGACATTCTTTCTGGCAAAAATGAGCCATGAAATACGTACGATGCTGGGCGGCATTACCAGCTCATCACAATTATTAAAAGGCACCAAAGTTGATACCCATCAGGAAGAGCTGTTGGGTATTATCAACACCTCGGCCGATAATCTTCTTTCTATTGTAAATGAGATCCTTGACCTTTCAAAAATTGAGGCAGGAAAGATAGATGTCGAGTCCCGTCCATTCAAGCTGCGAAAGGCAATTGAAAATACTGTAAATACATACAAGCAAAAATCAAAAGAAAAAAATATCGCCCTCTATCTCAGCATCCACCCGAAGATACCGGAGTTTATTATCGGAGATGAACTAAGAATAAAGCAGGTTCTTGCCAACCTTTTATCCAATGCCATTAAATTTACGCAAAAAGGTAATGTTACCTGTGAATTATCACTGGTCAAAGAATACGTTAACAGCTATCTAATTGGAATAAAAATATCAGATAGTGGTATTGGTATTCCGGCAAACAAGATCAAGGATATGTTTGCAGAATATTCTCAATCAGACGTGTCTATCAGCCGTCAGTATGGTGGGACCGGACTCGGCCTTAATATTGTCTACAAGCTGGTCAACCTTATGAAAGGGACCATTGAGGTAAGCAGTAAATTAAATGAAGGAACCCAGTTTATCATCAATCTGCCTTTGCAAAAGACTGAAGAAACCCCTGTGGAAGACCCCGGCATATCAAAACTAAAATTAAACTCTTTAAAAAAGTATAAGATCCTGCTGGCTGAAGATAACATTATTAACAGGAAAGTAACCGTTATTAATCTTGAGAACCTTGGTTATCACGTTGACATTGCCAAGGATGGCAATCAAACATGGGACAAATACCGGCAAAAAGGATATGATATCATATTAATGGATATTCATATGCCGGGATTGGATGGCATAGAGGTAACACGAATGATCAGAAAGCATGAAAAAAGTCATCCGGGAAAATCCAGAACAAGGATTATTGCGCTCACGGCAAACATTTTAAGTCAGGATGCAGATTATTGCCTGTCGGAAGGGATGGATGCGTACATTTCCAAGCCTTTCAAGGTAGAAGACATCATTGCCAGCCTGGATTCGGAAGATTAGCCATTTCCTTTATAAGGCTATCGTTTTATGATCTTCCCACTACTCCTCCCCTGATCTGTTTGAATTACAAGGTAATATATCCCTGCAGGGCAAGTTATCCCGGCTTGATTCCGACCATCCCATCTAAGCCTGATATCACCGGCCTTATAAACTCCTTCT
>JBDLIJ010000002.1:0-39139 GCA_039714935.1 Bacteroidota bacterium
TGCTTCACTAAGCTCGGCTGGCACTTTTCTCATAAATAGACCCACAATTAAGCTTGATGAAGCAGGATTAACTTCGTTGATCCGTGCTTCACTAAGCTCGGCTGGCACTTTTCTCATAAATAGACCCACAATTAAGCTTGATGAAGCAGGATTAACTTCGTTGATCCGTTAGGGGGGGATACAAAAGAAAATTCCCTGCCTCGCTAAGCTCGATTGTGACTTTTCTCATACACATACGCTCAAGCGAGCTTGGCGCATGTGTATGAGAAAAGCCCCACTGACTTCGTCAGCAGGGCTTTTTCTTTTGTGATCGCGGCAGGATTCGAACCTGCGACCGACAGCTTAGAAGGCTGTTGCTCTATCCAGCTGAGCTACGCGACCTTTGCGGGTGCAAAATTACGAATAATATCATGAAATATGCAAGTTAATTGCTAAATATGGGCGACAGGCATCGCAAAAGCAAAATATCCTATATTTGCTTTTCACGCAAAAAAGAATTGTTAACGATTAGAATCTGTTCTGGATGATCCTGCAATTTCTAGGTAACGGAATCGTAAACGGAAGTCTGATAGCCTTGACAGCATTAGGATTTTCATTGATATATAATACCATGCGGGTTTTTCATATTGCCTATGCCGGTATTTATATATGGGCCGGATATACGCTTTACTTTTTTATGGAACAGATGCACTGGCCGGTACTTCCTGCTATCGTGATGGCCATGGCCATGGCTGCCATCCTGAGCATAGCGTGTGAAATATTTCTTTATCATCCACTGCAGAAGCGGGGCAGGTCGTCTGATTCATTGATGATAAGCTCCGTGGGAATGCTGATATTGCTTGTTAGTACAGCGGAATTGTTTTTTGGGAATGCAGCACAGTATATTGATTTTAGCCTGCCGGGCGAGCAGGTCAACGGCTTCATGCTTTTATCATCATACCGGATGCTGAGCCTTTTTATCAGCTTACTGATGATAGGTATATTCTTTATATACCTGAAGTATTCACGCACAGGAATCAGGATCAGGGCTTTGCGCGACAACGAAACCCTGAGCAGGATCCTTGGCATTCGTGTTACCCGCTTAAAGCTGCTCCTTTATACACTGTCAGGCGTTTTTGTTGCCCTGGCAGCCGGCATGAGTACGCTGGACGTAGGCATCAACCCACACCTGGGAATATCCATATTTATCAATGCCTTTGTTGCCCTCGTCATAGGTGGTATCGGGAGGTTCGACGGTCCTGTCATAGGAGGCTTGCTGCTTGGAATATTGCAGGCAATGACAGAATATTTCTTCGACAGCCGCTGGGTGATGATGCTGACATTTAGCATGCTGATACTTTTTCTGTTCATAAAACCCCGGGGCTTGATCCCTGAAAAATCGAGGGCCTTCTAACGATGGGATATCTCAGCCATATACTCATATTGATAAATATCTATGTCATCCTCACGGTGTCAACAGGGCTGATCGTAGGGCTCACCCGAATGATCTCCCTCGGACAGGCAGCATTCTACGGCATTGGAGCGTATATCACGGCAATGTGTATCATCATGCTTGAGCTGTCGCTGATCCCCTCCCTGATCATGGTGATGCTTGTGAATGGATTGATAAGCCTGCTGTTGGCCCTGCCAGCCATCCGCCTGAAAGGCGACTACTTTATCCTGGCCACCCTGGCGTTCCAGTTTATCATCTTCTCACTACTCAACAACCTCAGCGATCTTACGAACGGAAGCCTGGGGATCAGTGGCATAGGACCTGTGTCCTTGCTTGGACTGGTGGAAATTGCCGGGCAGAATGCCTTCCTGTTGCTGAGTGCCGTCCTGGCCCTGGTAGTGGTCATGGTGTTTTATAAACTGTATTATTCACCCTTCGGGCTTGCCTTAAAAGCCTTGAGGGAAGATGAGATTGCCCTGCAGACCATGGGCCGGAACACCAGGCTTCTTCAACTATCTGCATTTGTCATTTCCAGTGCTTTTATCGGCTGGGCTTCTTATGTGTTTGCTACCTACATGACTTATATTTATCCGGGTGGTTTTCACCTTGAGGAGTCTGTTTTTATATTGATTGCCGTGCTGGTAGGTGGCAGCGGTACCATCCGTGGCGGAATTGCCGGGGCGGTATTTGTGATTGTGATACCGGAATTGTTGCGGCATACAGGCATGCCCGATGAGGTGGCTGCGCCGCTGAAGCAGGTGCTGTTCGGACTGATATTGATACTGGTGATGCGCTATAGGTCAAATGGATTATTGGGAGCATTGAAATTATAATAATGGGAAACATTATTCTCGACATACAGAATGTGCAAAAAAGCTTTGCCCTGGGTTATTCCGGGAGGAGGGGCGTTTTTGATAAGGAGTACAGGAATGTTATAGGTGGCCTAAGCGTTCGGCTGGAGCAAGGAAAGGTGACGGCGCTGGTTGGGGGGAACGGAGCAGGAAAGACAAGCCTCTTCAACCTTATATCGGGATTGCTGCGCCCTGATGGCGGGCTGATCACATACCATGGTGACAAGAAATCCATTGAATGTACTAAAAGTGCCCCCTGGACAATCGCCGCGGCAGGGGTAGGAAGGATGTTTCAGGGGACAAGGGTTTTTGGTGATTTGCGTATCATTGACCACCTATTTATACAGATGAGGCCCAAAGCAACAGAACGACCCTTTGATACTTTCTTTCAACACATGAAAAGCAAAGCTGCATATCGTGCGATTAGAAGTAATATCTATGATCGCCTCAGACCGTATGATGAGCTGATGGAATTATTACAGCACGCCGAGAAACCTGCTTCCTCCCTTTCTTTTGCACAGCAACGGCTGTTATCACTGGCAGGCTTGCTGCTTGGCGATTACAAGCTGATCTTGCTTGATGAGCCTTCAAGCAGCCTTCACCCTGAGTCTTTTAACACCCTGTATCGTATTATGGATGAAGTAAAAAAGAGTGGAAAAAGTATTTTTCTGATCGAGCATAACATGGATTTTATTATAAAGGCTGCCTGTACATGTCATTATATGGCGGAAGGCAGGATCAAATATTCAGGACAAGCTGAGGAAGTATTAAACAATGATGAGGTTAAACAAAGCTACCTGTTATAATGTTGGAATTTAAAAATATCACCGCTGCGTATCATCAGGGATTTCCAATTCTTGATCATGTCAATCTGAAGGTTGGGGATGGTGAGAACATTGCTTTGCTTGGCAGGAATGGTGCAGGCAAGACAACTTTTGCCAATACCATTTTTATTAATGTGCCCATCATTCAAGGCGAGATTGAGTTTAATGGTATCCGGCTTTCGTCGCTTCCTGTCGAAAAGCGTGCTTCTCTGGGCATAGGCTATTTTATGCAGGGGGCGGTGGTCTTCCCGCAAATGACAGTGAAAGAAAATCTGCTGGTTGCGTCCGGCGACAAGGGTAAGCATTATTTTGTCGATGCCATGAAGGAAATGAAAATTACTTTCCCATTCCTTAAAGAACCTGCTTTCGAGCAGATGCCTGCCGGCTCACTGAGTGGGGGCGAACGCACCCAGCTATGCCTGGCCATGGCCATGATCAACAAACCCTCATTGCTTATCCTGGATGAGCCATTTGCCGGCCTCTCACCAGCCAACTCAAATATAATTCTACAAGCACTTACAAATTATCATCAGGAAATCGGAGCGTCAATAGTCCTGATTGCCCAGGACCGCCATATGGCTTCAGGCTTCTGTGATAAAAACTATGTGATCCGCAACGGAAAAATCATAAAAGAGTAATTATTTTTATTATCTTGCAAACTAAATATAGCTGTTATGCAGGATAGGGATCATGTTTGCCCTAAGTGTCGGAGTACCAAATACGGCAAAGCTGGCTTTGTGAATAATCGTCAGCGCTATAGGTGCGGTGATTGTAATTACCATTATAGTGTGAGCAGGAGGGGGGTGTCGGATGAGCTGAAACGTCTCGCCTTTCATTTATACCTGGAAGGAATGGGCTACCGGGCCATTGGTAGGATCATAGGTGTGAGCGATGTAGCCATTGCCAAATGGATCAATCCTGTCAGAGAAAGCCTGGAGTCCATCCGCAAAAGAAAAACTAAGCTCAGTGAATTGCATAAACTTGAGCACTTTTTTATCACAAAGGAGTTGTTTAACAAATATGGCTGGTTGCTCATCGGGATAGAAGAGAATAAAGATGTTTGCCTGCTGGGATCATACACCAGTGGTAATTGCAGGCTGGAAGACGGCTTGGAATAATAAACATGGAATGATCGCAAGCTTAGGGTTTATGTTTCGCTTCTATGGGCTATAATAAGTTAGCAAATAATATAATATTTCTTCCTATTATTGCTCTTAACTTAATTAATTGCTTCCTATTATGCATAAAACTGCTTTATTGATCCTCCTGTTATCAATATTTATAAGCGCCTGTAATCACACACCTGAGAAAAAGAAGAAGGTTAAGCAGGAAAAGGAAATTCCCACCTATACGATCGGAGTAAACATGACCCTGAGCGGTAATGGCAGCTATTTTTCCGAAGAGATAAAGAAAGGCCTCGACCTGTCATTTGATTATACCAATGAACGGTCGGATAAGGTGATCCTGAACATCATCTATGAGGATAATAAGCTCAATCCTAAGGATGCCGTGAGCATTAGCAGAAAATTTATTGATATTGACAATGTGGATATCATCATCAGTGGTTTTACACCGATCATACAGGCTACCATCGGAATGATTGACCGTGCCGGGATACCAATGCTGGTAACCCTGTCGAGTGTAGAAAATATTGCTTCTGATCATGATTGGGCTTTTCGCGATTTTGAACTTGAGATGGAGACCATGCCGCTGCTGGCATCTTATGCTTATTCCGGCATGGACCTGAAAAAGGGCTCATGGCTGGTGGTTAATGATGACATGGGAACGGATGTTGTTAAGTTCTTCTCAGATAAATTTATTGAGCAGGGAGGGGAGATGACAGAAGGAGAGGTTTTTGATCCTACCGAAATGGATCTGCGGAATAAGATCAATAAAATAATGGAGCACGGTCCGGAGTTCATCATTGTAGCCGGACGGGGCGCCACTATGATCAATGCGATCCGGCAACTCAGGGAAAGGGATATGGATATTCCTGTTATATGCAATAATACTGTCGATAATGACAAGGTATGGCAGGCACTGGGCGAAAAAGGAAACCATATCTTATTCCCCCGGCCTTACACTGATTTTATGAGTGATCGCTATATGAAAGTCAATGAGCGCTTCCGCTTAAAATACGGATCTGACCTGAACTGGCTTAATACATACGGAATTTCTATAGCCAATTACGTAACACGTGGTCTGATAGCGTCAGGAGACAGCAAAGAGGCGATGCGTGATTTCCTTAAAACATTAAATGCTCAGTCGATACGAGGTATGCTTGTCATGGATGCGAACAGCGATGTGAAGACACCTCATACGATATTCAGACGTATGAACAACGTATCAACAGCCGTTGAAATCAACGAACAACTAATGGAAACAACTAATTAATCCTAAACCAATTTCTTACAACATGAAAAAAATAGTACGATTGTTTTTCTTAAGCATGACCGCTATCCTGCTGTCTTCGGCATTATTTGCCCAGACCTCCCAGGTGAGTGGTTTTGTTTACGACCAGGAGAGCGGTGAGCCCTTGGAAATGGCCAATATTACCCTGAAGGGAACAGCACAGGGAACAAGCAGTGATCAAAACGGTTACTTCTCACTGGAAGTTGATGGTGACGTCACATTGCAGGTTTCTTTTGTGGGGTATAAAACCCTTGAGCTTAGCGCCAGTCAGGGCGACAAGGATTTACGGATCAAATTGCAACCCGACATGATCATGGGATCAGAGGTTGTGATCAGTGCTTCACGTGTTGATGAAAAAATCAGGGAGGCGCCGCTTACCATTCAGAAGCTCAGCCTCAAGCAGATCGAGAATGCACCTTCCGGAGATTATTTCAGCGACCTTGGCAGCATGCGCGATGTCGAAGTGATCAACAATAGCATGGGTTTTAAGGTTTTCAATGCCAGGGGGTTTAATACTACTGCACCTCTGAGGGTGGTACAGTTTATTGATGGCGTCGATAATCAGCTTCCAACTATTAATATTGTTCCCGGTAATATGTTTGGGGTAAACGACCTGGACATCGAAAGTGTGGAGGTTATTTCAGGGCCTGCATCTGCCATGTACGGTCCCAATGCTATGCAGGGAGTGCTAAGCTATAAAACAAAGAGCCCCTTTAAATACCGTGGGGTAACACTTATGGTAAAGGGCGGTAACCGCGAATATGGTGAAGCCCAGTTCCGCTATGCTGATGTCTTTGCTAAAGGTAAACTTGGTGTGAAGATCACGGGTTCGTACATGACAGCCAATGACTGGCTTGCTGATGATCCTGTTTTCAACAGGTATGGCAACAAGAACACTCCCCCAACGAATTTTGATCAGATCATACAGGGTAATGCCAATGCCGGCATACCGGCTTTTCAGCAGTTCAATGATTATGCCACCCAGTATCCGGATGCATTCCCGGGCATGGTACAATTTATGATGCCGGGATATATGGAAGGGGAATTATACAACGGTTCTACTAATAACTTTAAGGTCGGCGGTGGCCTCTATTATAAGTTATCCAAAGACATGGAGGTTAATTATGAGGGACGTTATTCAACAGGTACAAGTATCTATATGGGTAACAACCGCGCTCCGCTGGAAGGCTTTTACCAGATGCAGCATAAGCTTGGATTTGATTATAAAGGATTCAGCTTTAAAGGATATATGAGCCAGGATGATACCAAAAGCACTTATAGCCTTCCTGCAACAGGCGTCCTTATGGGTGTTCATGCAGCGAAAAACTTTGTAGGCCCAACATATCTGGGTGCGTATATGAGCACCATTGCCGAGTTAAGTGGTGGCTTTATCGATCCATTTGATCCTGATTGGGCTATAACGGCCAGCGAAATGGCTATGCAGGCTGCAAACGGACAGTGGCTGCAACCCGGCACTGAAGAGTGGGATGCTGCTTTTGATGAGATCTCAAAGACAGCACCACCCCTTGGCTCAAACTTCCAGAGCAAAACCACTTTATACCATCTTGAAGCTCTTTACAATCATAGCTTCGAAACTGTGGATCTCAACTTCGGGGCATCCTATAGAAATACAAATCCTGTTTCCAATGGGACTGTGTTTGCTGATACTGCCGGTACTACCATCAATGTTGCCGAGTACGGTGGCTTTGCACAGGCTATATGGCATGCCGTTGAGGATAAGCTTAAGGTTTTTGGATCTGTACGTGCTGATAAAAGCACAAACTATGATATGCAGTTCTCACCCAGGCTTGCACTGGTATACAACTTAAAGGAGAACCATGTGCTGAGACTTACCGGACAATCAGCCTTCCGCAGCCCTGCAGTAACCGACCAGTATCAGTATCTGAATAAGGGTTATGGCTTTACAGTTGGAAACATAGCCGGATATAGTAACGGATATACTGTTGCTTCAATCCAGGCGTTTATGCAGAGCGGAGATCCGCAGGCGCTGGAAACTACATATCTTGACCCCGTAACACCTGAGCAATTGAAAAGTATTGAGCTGGGCTATAATGGCCTGATCACAGACAAGCTGTTTGTTGATTTCAGCCTTTACTATAACATGTATTCCGACTTTATTACATATGCTACAGTGATGACACCCGGAAGTGGTGTTGCCGGTGAGCAGAGCGGTGTAGATGCTGTCATGGCAGGAAATGTAAAACCTTACCTTGTGGCAACAAACTCAGGTAAAGACATGAACACTTACGGCGCGAGCGTGGGATTGAGCTATTACCTGAATCCAACATTGAAGATATATGGTAATTATACTTTCACAGACCTGGATACTGCAGGATATGACAAAAGCGATGATGAGATCCTTGGATTTAATACACCCAAGCATAAAATCAACATTGGTGCATCCGGAAAGATCTATAAAGGACTGGGCTTTGCCCTGAACTTCAAATGGGTTGATGACTATACCTGGGAGTCGGCTTTTGCCCCACAGGCTAATCTGATAGAATCATATAATTATACCGATCTGCAATTCAGCTATGATCTGCCGCGCCTGATGTCGGTTGTCAGGGTTGGAGGATCAAACATTTTTAATCAGGAATACATACAGGCTACAGGAATGCCAAGAATAGGAGCATTCTATTATGCCTCATGGACTTTTAATCTGGATTTTAAATAGTGCTCTTGATAAGACACTGATTTAGTTGTAGAGCCTCCTGATTATTCAGGGGGCTTTTTTAATATTGATATCCCATCAGCTTAATTTCCCTTTCAAATCTTTTCGCAATGAAGTCTGCTTCTTCTTTACTCAGTATCTCCCGATAATTGCGTTTATCCTGTCTGTACTGTGATTTTGCCCGATGGTCTGGCATGAAAAGAGGATCATTTAACCCTAGAGTGTTTGCCAATTCTGGAAGAGCCTGATCCATCTCTTCATATCGATAGATCTTGTCAACAAGCACATCGTCATCATCAGTGTACATGTCATACCCCCTGATGGCATCGCCCTTGTCGTGAAGCAAATAATCCATGATGGTATTGAAGTTTCCTTTTCTGTTCCTGTGGTGATAATGCGAAATGACCTTGTCCCAGGGATTGCGCTCAAAACAAAACTTATAATAACTATTCCATATTTTTTGTGGGATGAGATCTTTTATCTCCTGCGCTGAAATATGGTTGTAAAACAATGCTTGTTGTCCATTTATGATCAATCGCTTCCACTCTTTTGTCTTATAATATTTTTTAGGAACAAAGAAGTTTTGCGGTCCCATGTGCCCAAGCCTGGTCCTGACCTCCTCATCTTCTTTGGAGATTGGTGTTATAATATCGTTTTTGCCACATATACCGGAAAGGGCTATCTCCAACGATGTCCCTGCAGCTTTGCGCAGTTTGATGAAGATGAATTTATGTCTATGGGAAATGATCATATATGTTGAAAACAGATAAAGTCAGCTATCAAAAATACTTAAAATAAATATGCATAAGTCATTATCATTTTCATATTTTCAAGCGATAATTAATGTTAAACAATTATGTTCAAGTCTATATTCAATAAGCAACACCGGCAAACAAGTTACAAAACGGCTCACTGAGATAACAAAAGATGATCCTGCAATCCTTTTAAAAGAGCATATTCTTGAGCTCTTTGGGGATGACTTTGAGATGGAGCAATATCATGAGATCATGATGGAAGGTAATACGGAGGATGATACCCCCGGATTCATGATTGTACTTGGACGTACAACAACAACGGACTGATATAAAAATGGCCAGGGAAACCTTCATTGTTGGTCAACATGGTGAAGGTATTTTTCCATATGCCCCCAGTTGATATACTCCGGTTTATTTTTCCATTCTTCAGCCAACTGGTTAACATACTGATTGATAATATGTTCGGTTCTGTCTTTCCGGCTCTGGTCTTCTTTTCCTTTATCCAGTGGTCTTCTGATATCGACAGTTATCTGACCATGCTTACCGGGCATAATAAATAAGGGCATGATCTCAGCCCCTGTGCTTAAAGCCAGCTCGGCATAGCTTCCCCTGAAGCCTCTGAGTTTACCGATAAAAGGAAAAGTTATGCTGGATTTACCGTGATAACCATCACCAAGCACGTGAATAATGCCTCCTTCTTCGAGGACATGTTTTGCTTTAATCATTAACTTAAAAAGATCCGCATCTGAGAAACTGTCAAAGACAAGTGGGTTTGATTTTCTATGCTGGTTTATTCCCGTAAACTTCAATGAATTGGCGGCTCCTACGCCGACAATGGTGTGGAATTCTTTATATCCCATCCTTGGAAACATTGAAATGGCAATCTCTGCCAATCCAACATGGCTGCCCAGCATAATGACACCTCTCCCTTTTTCGTAATGCTCCTGAAAAATATCAAGATTATTTATATGAATATATTTCTTGAATTTGCGATCGCTCAAATTAGACATTGCCATGACACGCCATTTTTTAAGAAAAAAGGCGTTAAGCATTTTGCTGATCAATTCGGGATTGCTTTCCTTTATGCCTGTTTCCTGCAAAAATGTATTGATCAGGTGTACTTTCTTTCTAAAGTACTCATTCCTGGCATATGAGGTGTTGCAAAACCACCCGATCATAGCTAAACCTGTTCTGTATGGTATTCTTTTTCCACCGCGGGCTGATGTAAAATAATTTTTAAATCTGTTGACAATTTGCTTTTTATTGATCTTCATGTTTTTACTCTTGCAATTGTATGATTGTTAGTGCTAATTCTTCAATTGTTGGTGTTTCAATGAAACTATCAATTTCAATTTTGATGTTAAACTGCTTTTCGATGGTATCGAAAGCTACAAATAGCTTAAGCGAATCGTGCGCAGCCTCAAGGATGTTTTCGGTCACACCTATTGGATATACTTCAAGTTGTCTTTCGAAGATGGAAACCAATTGTTCTTCTACCGGGTTCTTTGCATGTTTAATGTCACGATTGTCAGCTAAGCTCTCCCAATGGGGATCCGGGAGGGAGCGATAATCAGTTTTTCCGGATTCAGTCTTTGGAAGGGTATCAAGCTGCATGATATAGGGAGGTACCATATATTCGGGCAGCCTTCTGACCAGGGAGTTCTTTATATCAGCCATCTCAACAGACTTGTCAGGACTGCTTACATAGTAGCCGACAAGCATCTTGTTTGCCTGAGGATCTTCTTTAAGGGCGACGGCAACCTCCTGTATGTCTTCATTCGAGAGAAGTGTGTTTTCAATTTCCCCAAGATCAGCACGTTGCCCGCGTATCTTTACCATAGCATCCTTTCGCCCGACATGAACGATGAGCCCATCTGCATCTTTATAGGCGAGATCACGGCTTCGAAATGTCCTGTGCCCGTCATGATTATGAAAATCCCTTTTGGTAAGTGAAGGATTATTCCAGTACCCTAAAGCAGTGTAATTGCTGTGGATGACCATTTCTCCGACGATGTTGGGATCGCATTCCTCTCCGCCTTCATTAACAATATCAATATCCATCCCTTCAATAGCATTCCCTATAGGGATAATATTATGTTTTAAAATTGTATCGTGTTGGATGCGAAATGCCCTTGCCAGGTATAATTCAGTGCTGGCATAAATATTTATGATCTCAGTGTGTCGTTTAAGGAAAGGCCATATCTGTTTGATATCATTATGGTACAATGATTCACCTCCCAGGAGGAGAATCCTGAGTTTGGAAAACTTGAAGCCTTTATTTAACGTAACCCTGAAATGCCTGAGTACTGAAGGAATCATAAGGCTGATTGTTATCCCATGAGAAATAAAAAAGTCAGCCAGGCTGGGAAACCCCTTTTTCTTAAGGTCATACATATGCATAGTCCCGCCGTTAAGCATTGCTCCCAGGAAAGGCATGGCATGGGCCGAGAATCCAATGGAAAAGTAATATGAAAAAATATCTTCAGGTGTGATATCGATAAATTCGGAAAAGCGTTTAGTAAAGTGAAGCTGGTTTTTATGGCTGGTAAATACTCCCTTCGGTTCACCGGTAGATCCTGATGTGTAGAGGATGTGCGCAATATCATCAGGCCTGGGTTTTATATTGGGCTCACTTGTATTTGTTATGAAATTTATTTCATCAATATTTATTACAACTGCAGCACTGGCAATGGCTTTCACCTGCCCGTAGTTTTCATTATCAGTAATAATGGCAGATGCCATAGAATCTTTCACTGCAAATTCAAAACGATGTGCCGGCCAGGCTGTGTCAAGAGGAACATATGCATTCGCTGCTTTTAGTATTCCAAGGATGGAAATGAACTGTTGTATGCTGTCAGACAGAAAAAAAGCTACTTGCTTCTGCTTTGTCGTTAAGCCAAGAATTTCATTTGCAATGACATTGGCCTTATTGTTTAAAGCATCATAAGTGATGCTCTCATTAGCATCACTTATGGCAATTTTGTCGGGAAACATGCTTGCCATGAGCTCAAAGCGTTCAGTAAGACTCTGGTCTATGGTGTCAAAAGGAATATGCTTTGCTTTTTTCATTTTAGTATTTATTACAGGCGCTATGTTGATTTGATAATACTTTCATATACATTCAACATCTCCAGGGTACTTTTTCTTGTTGAGAACCTGAGAGATTGTTTCATGGCTTTTTTTCCCAGATCATTTCTCAATTCATTATTAAATACCATCTGTTCATATTTATCGCAAATATCTTCTACACTGTATGGGTCTGCGCCCAGGCCGCCATCACTCGCAACTTCAGGCATGGAGCTGTTGTTTCCATAGATTACCGGTGTGCCACAACGCATGGCTTCCAGCAATGGCAGGCCAAAGCCTTCATAGTAGGAAACATAACTTAGCGCCAGGGCTTCAGAATATAGGGCCGACAGGTCGCTGTCATCAATAAATCCTGTAAAAGTAATGAGATCGCTGTATCTCACATGCTGTTTCATTTTCCATCCTTGCTTACCAGCCACTACGAGGGAGAGGTTTAGCCCTTTATGCTTTTTATGAAGCATCAGAAAGGCGCTAATCGAATGATGTAGATTTTTTCTTGGTTCGATAGTGGAGAGAAGCAAGATGAATGGCATGTCTTTTCGGATCCCATACTTATCTCTATGTTTACCACTATCCTCTTTGTTAACCTGGTATAGGAATTTGTCTTCTTCAACCGATTCATAAACAAGGTGAAGGCTTTCTTCCGGCAGGGAGAGAAATTTTTTAGAATCCTGCAATGTCGAATTTGAAACTGCAATTACATGGGCTTGCTTCTTCTGAATGAGCTTTAACCCTTTTGCAGCATTCCTGATATTTATCCCGGTATGAAATTTCGGAAACAGTTTATGTGTGAAGTCGTGAATGGTAAACACCAATGGTACCCTGGTATACTTAAAAGGCCAGTAATGTTGTTGTAAGGGGATGTGTATCAGGTCATAGTGTGAGATCTTTTCTGATATCGCCCTAAGTTCCTGTTCTTGTCTGTATCTTAGATATACTGTGTACAACATTCTGACAGGGAACATTAAAAGACCTCTGATCCAGTTTAGGAAGCTGAGCATGTACTTTTTTGTCAGATCATAGCTTTTATGAAAGATCATGATATCACGCTCTGTCAGCCAGTTGATCCAGTTTTCGGGTACCAGCTCTTGAATGAATTGCTCTATCTTTTCAAAAAAGCCTTTTTTGTTTACCGGTCTGGACTTGCTGCTATCATCTTTGATTGTATCACTGCCGGTATCAAAATCCGCTTCCATTTTTCTGGCATATTCCTGAAGCGGTATAATATCTTTATTGATCAGCAGGTCAATTTCCCATTTACTTTTATCATTAACTGTAATAGGGATCAATCCTTTGATCAGTCCTGCTAAATAACGTTTAACGCCATCATTGTCGCTCGTATCCATCTTGTTGGCTTCGAGCAGGATATGGTATTTTCTGTTAGGGGCAGGGGAGGGGGTGCCCATTTTTTTCAGTATGAGGTGGTCAAGGTCAGGATCGGGAAGTGATAAGCTTCCATCCCTGCTATAACCAAGCGCTTCCATCGTATTGCCATGGAAAGACCAGAATAGATCGTGCAGCTCATCGGGCATTTCATCTTGCCAGCCTCCCGAAATCCCTTTGCGAAATGCTTTCTCCGAAAGGTTTTTAGATGCTGTGTCGCTATATCCCCAGCTTTTTCTACCTCCATAGGCTGCATCGCCTTTTTTAAGGTTGTCAAAAGTAGGGAGCTTGCTAATATCCGGGCTGGGGAGATCATACACTGTCCTGATCCTTTCGACTACGCCAATGGGATCTGTCAGCAGGTCTTCATAGCGGATGATCAGATCGGCCCTTTCAACCCAGCTTTTAACATTATGTGACCAACCACCGAAAAAGGTATCTTTTTCCGCAAAGATGGCGGCTTTTAGGTTCTCATAGTAGTCAGAACCCGGAGCAACAATATCTGACCGTTGATGTGCGATGGAAACAAGTGCATCACGTCCGTCCCTGACAAGGTAAATCGATTTGATATTGGTGTCGTTGGGTTCGAGTTGGTGAGGGAGGAGGTGTGTTTTTACAAAAGGGTGATCGAAGTAACTCTCCTCCAGTGGATGATCTTTCTCACGGTGAAATTCGCCCGAGCTTAATCCATATACTTCAAAAAGTATATTTCTGACATATGTGTTGCCCGAACGGGGAAAAGATGCTATCCAGATCATGCTTTCAGTTTCATTCGTTCTTCCCTTAGTTCTATTGCCTGTTCATATATCTCATAGTCGACTTCGTTTAAACGTCTGATCTTATCCAGGGTTTCTTCATCAATTTCCGGTTTGTCGCCTGTAATATTATGTTCAAAGATCTTAAAATCTTTCCATCCCAGCATATCGGATAATTGTTCAAGATCTTCTTTATAATGCTCTGTAAGGCCTATGAAATAAAATTCCTCAGGGGCCATTCCATGGAGAAACTTTGATATACGATTTCTGTTAGCTTCGGCACTGGCATACTCGATAAGGCTCTTCTGCATCTTGGAAAGGATGTTTAAGCCTTTTGCTTCTTCGTTCACTTCATTTATTAATACCTTTTCCAGGTAATAATAATTTGAAATAACACGTTCGGCCGGTTCCCGAATCCATGTAATAAAGGGTGCTTTCCTTGAGATGTCAAAGTTGTTTGTTAAATGTTTACAGGAGAAATGGCCATGCAGAACATGTATTCCTCTTTTTAGCTTTGATCCTGTGAAAACCTCCTCGTTAAGCTCCACCTGGCTCCGGATATCTATTCTGGCTACATGCTCTTCCCCATAAACTTCCTTTAGAATATTACGGAAGCTGGTGCCTGCTGTTTTAGGAATGTGCAAAGAGACAAGTTTTACATTTGTCTTTATTTTTTCGCTGGTATTAAATAAGCCCATTTACCCCCCTTAAGGATTTAATTTTTTTATAGAGTTTTATGTCATTTTCATTTAAAGCTGCTACCTCATTGCGCATATCATTGTTAATATCCCCATATTGGGTTTTGCAATCGTTGTTAAATTTAAAGTCAGAGCTATTATTGATATGTGGGATTTCTGTAATATCAGTCCATCCCATCAATGATGCCAGTTCAGAGATATCTTTCTCGAATTGTTCCATAATGCCAATAAAGAAGAAGTCATCAAGTTCAATACCGCTTAAAATTGCTGACATCCTGTTCCGGCGTTTGGCTTGTGCAGCATATTCCAGTAAGCTAAAATTTTCCTTTTCCTTTTGCCTGTCGGGCGTGTCACCCTCACGTATCCTCTTCATGAAGTAGTAATAATTTGATATGACACGGTCAACAGGGTTTCTTACCCAGCTTATCACCTTTGGATTGTCCTTTTCAATAATATGCAGTACCTGTGAAATATACAGGTGTCCGTGAATTCCCCTGATGCCTTTGGGCAGGTCGAGCTTAATATCGCCTTTATTTCCTGATTTTGGAAAATAATGATGCTTTTCAAACCTTTGGTCAAGAGACCGCCCGTAAATTTGCTTAAGGACTTTATGAAATGACCTGCCTCCGGTTTTCGGAATGTGGATGGATACTATTTCCACTCTATTTTTATTTGCTTTATCCCCCTTGATCAGTCTCATCTTATTTTTCTTAGTGCCTTCACCTCATTATATTGTGCAATATCCTGAACATTCAATGATGCGATATGCTCCCTCATTTCCAGACTTATATCTTCCTCTTTCGTTTTACAGTCATTCTTACTTTTAAAATCTGAGCCGTCTTTGGCATGTGGCATTATTAAATGGTCTGGCCAGAGAAGACGATCTTTCAGCATCTCAAAATCTTCATCCAACTGTTCATAAAGGCCTATAAAATAGATCTCATCTAATTTACATCCTTGCAATTGAAAAGAGGCTTTATTACGGTTTTCATTTAATTCTGCATATTCTATAAGGCTATAGTCGCCGGTGCTCGTCTTTCGTTCATCTGCTTTTCCAAGCCTGATGCGCAGCATTGAATGGTAGTAATTTGAGATCACCCTGTCAACAGGATCTCTGAGCCAGCAGATAATCCGGGTTTCATTCTTGCTGATGACAGCATCAAGCTGCGCAACTTTCAGGTGGCCATGTATGGCCATTGTATGGGCCGGGATATCTTCAGGCTTAACCATTTCTGACTGTGCCTCGCCAAAGAGGTTTATTGTATTCAGGCGAAAAACGAAATCACGTGAATAAACCTGCTTCAGAACACGGAATAGTGAACTGCCTCCGGTTTTTGGAATATGAACAGATACAAGGTCGATCATTTATTTTGAATTATTATTTTCATCCTTCTTATAGCCTGCAGATAGCATCACATCGCCATACTTCTTCCAGAATTTTTCTTTTAGCTCATCGGGCATCTCATCTTTCCATGCTTCTGTTTTTCCGCTCCTAAAAAATTTTGAGTTAAAATCATCCTTCTCTTCCTTCGACAGATTTTTACGTTTTTTACCACCAAAATGTGACCCTCCTGACCTTTGTGTTTCAAATGTGGGGACCTTATCCAGCCTGGGCTCCGGCAGGTCAAGGAATTCCTTGATCCTCATGATCTCACTTACGGGGTCACTGATAAGCTTTTCAAAATGTATTACTAAGTGGGCAATTTTCGTCCAGGAAGATACATTCTTTCCCCATCCTCCGAAATAGGTTCCCATCGGAGCCCGGATAGATTCTTTCAGGTTCCTGGTAAAATCCGTCCCTTGCTCAATGATGTCTTTTCTGTGGTGGGCCATTGATACCAGGGCGTCTCTTCCATCGCGGATAAGGTATATGATACGGACATCATCTTCACATGCAGGCAGGATGCGTGATGGTACTTCATGGGTTTTAATGATCCGGAAACTCAATTGATGCTTCTTTATCTCCATTCTCTTCTCCTTTGCCGGAGAGATGGCCCGCAGCTTTTTAAGGCGCTCATAATTTCTCAGGTTCTTCTGAGCTTTTTTATAAACATCAATATTGTTCCATGAGTATACCTCAAATACATCCATAAGTATGTTCCTCAGAAAAGTATTCCCTGAACGTGGAAAAGAGGCAAGGATGATGTTTGGCTTTTGAAACGCAGGGCCTGTATTATTCGTCCCTGAGGTTAAGCTTTTTAACCTTAATGGTTTGCTTATATAGCGCAAAAATTTCATCCGCTGTCCCAATACCGAGACACTCGCCCTGATGAAGTAGAACAACCCTGTCTGCATAGTGTTTTATTGTACTCAGATTATGACTAACGTGCACGATAGTGCGTCCTTTCACAAATGATTCTGCAAAGATCTCATCGGAGCGGGCCCTGAACCTCTCATCACCAACTCCTCCAAAAAACTCATCCATAAGAAAGATGTCGGCCTCGGCATGCACGGCAACAGCAAATGCCAGCCGGGCACGCATCCCTCTTGAGAAGTATTTAATCTTGGTATTCACAAACTTTTTTAATTCTGCAAATTCAATGATCTTGTCAAATTTTTCCCTCAGATCCATGAGTTTAACACCCATCACTGCCCCATTAAGAAAAATATTCTCGCGGGCGGTAAGTTCACTGTTAAATCCAAGGCCAAGGCTTAAACGAATATAATTTCCATTTATCTCAGCTATCCCACCCCTGTCGGACTGATAAACGCCTGTCATAAGATGGATGAGCGTAGATTTCCCACTTCCATTTGCCCCCACAATACCAAGAAATTCACCTTTTTTTACTTCAAGGTTAATATTTTTTACTGCTGATATCTTTCGCTTGTTCTTACCAGTGATAAAAGCAGCTGACTTTTGCATGAAGTTTCCCGGGTATTTATCCCTGATGGAAAAAGTTTTACTCACATTGGTTAAACGTATGGCTATATCATCATTCATTGCTCTTTATACTTTTTCTATTGCTTTGTGGAAATATTTTTTAAACACCACAAGCCCAATAATGAGTACAATACCTGCATACGCAAAGTCGTATGCTGTAATAAACCAGTCAGGCTCTTTCCCATACATGATCACATCCCTTGAATTGATAATAATACCTGCAATGGGATTAAGGTACAAGAGTTGTGGTATCATTTCAAAAACCTTCTGCTTTGCAAAAAATATCGGATTGATCCAAAACATCAGCAACAAAAACAAATCCCATATTTGAGTGATGTCCTTGAGGTAAACGTGGATAGTAGATAAGATCAGGCTTAGACCAAGGGCGAGAATAACCAGATTTAAAATATATAATGGATAATACAGTAGCTTCCATGTTAATGGTATCTGCATAAGCTGCAAGATGATAATGAAAACGAACAGGTTGACAATAAGTCCGATAAGGCTTGTTAAGACAGAGGAGTAATAAACATCTAATTTGTTGAACCGTATATTTTCAAAAAGATAGCGTTTGCTCCTGATTACTGCGATCCCTTTTTTCGTTGCTTCCTGAAAATACATCCAGATAATAATTCCTGAAAAGATGTATAAGCCGTAATGCGGAATGTCTTTGGCAAAAACATATGAAAATACAATGTAATATATCAGAATACGTATTAATGGGAAAACAAATGCCCAAAAAATACCAAGAATATTGGTGCTGTACCTTAGTTTAAAATCAGTTTTTGCTAAAATCCATATTCTTTCCAGCCGATTATTTTCTGGTAATAAAGAAATAGTGCTGCCACTGAACATTCCCGCCATTTGATTCTGCTTTTGACAAAGATAAATAATTTAGCATAGTATAAGCGTTTTTTGATATATTTGGGCTGGTGCAGGATGCTTATGAAGAAAGATAAAAATAAACCGCTTAAGAAGAGAATAACCTGGCTGCAAAAAATTATTCCGGCAGCGGGCATCATATTGATCGTAAGTGGTTTTATTGCGTATTCGAATACTTTTGATGCATCCTTCCAATGGGACGACTTGCCACAAATATTGGATAAGGATGTTGTGCATGACCCCGCTAACTTTCTGAGTTTTGATGCCTGGAGAAATGTGAATCTTAGGCCGTTCTCACAGTGGACGTTCTCACTTAATTATGTTGCCGGGGGCGATCATGTTGCAGGCTATCACCTTGTTAACCTCTTGCTTCATATCCTGACTGCTTTCCTGATATTTCTGTTTTCCCGTTTTACGATAGGCCTGCTCACAGGTGAAGAAAGCCTTGATCAAAGGCTTAAAGATGTGAGCGCATTGTTTATTGCACTGCTTTTTCTGCTTCATCCTTTACAGACCATGGCCGTGACATATATTGTGCAACGGATGACCATCCTGGCTGCCCTGTTTTATGTGCTGGCTGTATTTTTCTACGCGAAAGGACGCATACTGTATCTGGGAAATAAGGAAAAAAAGGGCATTGGCCTGTTGGTGCTGGCCATATTTGCTGGTATTCTTGGTGTGTTGTCAAAGCAGAATGCCGTTACTTTTCCTGTAGCTTTCCTTTTGTACGAATTATTTTTTGTCAGGAAGGCCAACGGACAGATGTGCAGAAAATATATTATCACCGGTGGATCTGCTATTGTGCTTACCTTTCTGATCATTCTTGTTTCAGGGGTATTGCCGGTGGAGACTTCCAACATTACACGCATTGAATATCTCAGTGCCCAGTTTGGCATATTCCATAAATATATACTTCTTATCTTATTTCCTGTCAGCCAGAATGTCGATTATTTCATACGCGTAGAGCCACCCTTGTTTGGGGCAGCGCAATATCTGGGTATATTCATAATACTTGCTATGGCGGGAGGGGCAAGCTATCTCTTTAAAAGAAATAGACTGATCGCCTTTGGAATTTTCTGGTTCCTGATGACCATGTCTGTTGAATCAAGCCTCATCCCAATCAGGGATATCATGATGGAACATCGTATGTATCTTCCCCTGCTGGGGATAGGAATGGTGGCGGCCGGGCTGATCATGCAATTTGTGGCTTTCAATTCCAGGCTTGGCTTGTATATTGCCGGGATCGTCATCTTTATCATCCTGGGCACCGCAAGCTTTAACCGTAATAAGATTTGGAAAACGAAACTTACCCTATGGGAAGATTGCCTGGAGAGAAACCCTGAAAATCCGCGGGCCATGAATAATCTCGGGCTCGTCATCAAGATCAATGCTGATGCCGCCCCAACCTTGCAAGCACGACAGCGAGACCTTCGTACGGCCATTACATATTTCAGTAATGCTATGAAGTGCGATACGATATTTGTTCAGGCTTACCTCAATCGTGGACTGACATGGTTTGAGTTAAAAGAATATAACAAAGCCCTCAGCGATATTAACACGGTAGTGGAGCATCAGCCTAAGGAAGAGTACCTGAGTTATTATGTACAGGGAGTGGCATTAGCCAAGCAGGGGGAGATCGAAGCCGCCGCTACTATGCTTAATAAGGCTGCACTAATGAAGAATGACTTTGCTCTGATACACACCTGGCGTGGTCTTGTTTATGCTGAATTGAAGAATTATCAGATGGCCCTGGATAGCTATCTTATGTCACTTAAGCTTAATCCTGACCAGGCGATACTGTATGTTAACGTTTCCAATATGTATTACTACCTTCGCGAGTACCAGGATGCCCTCATGTGGATAACAAAAGCACAGGATGCGGGTGAGCAGGTCGACTATGAATATATTCACATACTTGAAGAACAGGTCACAGGGAGATAAATCAGGATGAAAGTATTAATTATCATACCCGTTTACAATGAAGCTGCAAGCATAGAGCAGGTGATCACAGACGTACACAAAGCATACCCTGACTTTGATATCCTGGTTGTGAACGACTCCAGCAAGGATGATTCAGCGCTTATCGCTGCCCGTACAGGTCTGGCTGAAGTGGTGAATCTGCCGTACAATCTCGGAATCGGAGGTGCGGTGCAAACTGGTTTCAAGTATGCACGGGGAAAAGATTACGATATTGCCTTACAATTTGATGGCGATGGCCAGCATAAGGTTGTTGAAATTGAAAAACTGGTGAAAGTTGTAGAGAGCGGGCAGGCCGATGTGGTGATCGGCTCGAGATTTAATAAAAAGTCAAACGGCTTTACAACAAATGCCCTGAGGAGGATTGGGATACGTATTTTTCAGTTTGCCAGCTACCTCATGATAAGTCAGCGGATCACTGACCATACCTCCGGCTTCAGAGCCTATAACAGGAAGTCGTTTTGCTTTCTTGCGGATAATTACCCGACTGACTTTCCTGAACCGGAAGTGGTAATCCTGCTCGGCCGTAACCGCTTTATCATGAAAGAAATATTTACACAGATGCTTCGCCGTCAGGGAGGCATCTCATCCATCCCGGTGGCAAAAGGTCCTTATTATATGGTAAAGGTCCTGCTGGCCATGTTTATGGCTGCCATCAGGTCGAGGATCATTTTACAACATAAATAATATTGATCATGGAAGAAATCAGCCAGATACAAATTGTTGCCATCGCAGTAAGCTTATTTCTGTTTCTTTTTATCATGTACCTGATCAGGAGCCAACGCCTGAAAGAAGAATACTCCCTGCTATGGATATTTTTCAGCCTGGTATTCATACTATTCTCATTCTGGCGCAGTGGCCTTGACTACGTTTCTGAATTCCTGGGCGTCGCATACCCGCCTGCCGCCCTGTTTATGATATTGCTGATGGCCATATTTCTTATCCTGATTGAATTTTCTATCATCATCAGCAAGCTGGCCGAAAGAAATAAAATCCTGGCCCAGGAGATAGGCTTGCTTAAACAAAAACTGGAGAATATTGAACATGGAAGTAATGAAGAATGATGAATGAAGAATGGGCAAGTAGCTGGTTACTGATGATCAGAACCAAGTTTTTTATACAGCTTTAAATATTGCTCCATTGTGTGTGTAAAGTGGAATTGTTTCACAGGGCTGGTGAACCATTCGCCTCTGTGAGCTTTTTGCAGGGCTTCCATCAATCCCTTATCATCAAAGCTATCCATAATAATATGCTTGCCGCAGACTACTTCTGTAAGTGCACCTTTCCCCGAGGAGATGATTGGGATGCCCAGGGCAATGCTTTCTGCTGCAGCATAACAAAAGCCTTCGCTATAAGAAGGAATAAGCACGCAGCTTGAGTGTTGAAGCTCTTTTTGGAGTTGGTCTGTGTCCAGGTGATGCAGGAGTGTATATCTTTCTTCCGGGAGCTTGCCAAGGGCATTAGTAACACGATTAAGGAAAGATGACGGATTTTTGGGAATGATCATCTTCAGGTGTGCTGCCTGATATTGCTTTAAAATCCCGGGCGCGGCCTCAAGGATATGGTCGATGCCCTTGGATATACCAAGCCTGCCGAAATAGGTAAACACAAAATTGTCAGGTGGGATGTAAGCAGAAGCATCATATTCCGAATATTCCAGGCCGTTGTATATCCGGAGTACTTTGTTTTTTCTTACACCCAGCTTAATAAGTGATTCGGCGGTATAGTCCGAGACAGCGATATATTTGTGAAATCCAAAGTGTAAAATTAATTTCTCGTAGAGGAAGTAGAGTATTTTACTGATCAGGCTTGCATAAGGTAACTTAAACCATAGTTTACCCCATGCTTCATGGAAGGTGATGATCACTTTCTTTCGCGTGAGCCATCCCGCAATCCTGGCTGGAAAGGCAGCATTGAATGAGGTCGTATGAATGATGTCAGCCTTACGTGCCTCCTTTAGCATACCCCATACGCCGAAGAATGTGAAAAGAAAACGTGATGATAGCTTGAGGCGTTTGATGTTGACTCCCTTAAGCTCTTCCCTGGCAGGAAGGTCATTGCGGAAGCGTGTTGTGATCACTCTTACATCATGGCCCTGCACCACAAGTTCCTCTGCAAGCGATTTAAACAGCTTTTCAATGCCCCCGATATTGGGATAATACAACTCGAGTATGAATAGTATTTTCATGATATCAGGAGGTTTTTTATTTCTTTATCAAACTTCAGGGCATGTTCTTCCCAGCTGAACTTTTCAGCTTGCTTTATGGCTTTATCCGATAATTCTGTTCGCAGCTTCTCATCTGATGAGATCTCTGCCATGGCATCTGCCAGTTCTTTTGGCGATTCGGGATTGAAGTACAGGGCAGCGTCCCCGCCAACTTCTGGCAGGCTGGAAGTACTTGACAAGAGGCAGGGGGTGCCGCACGACATGGCCTCCACAACTGGCAGGCCGAAGCCCTCGTATTTTGATGGAAACACAAAAGCTGAGGCATGACTGTATAAGGCTGGCATCTGCGCTCTGTCTATGAAACCTGTCAATATGATGTCTTGCCTGTATGGGTGTTTTGCCAGATGCCTGTAAAAAGATTTGCTCTTCCAACCTTTCTGTCCGGCAATTACCAGCTGCTGCTTCAAGCCCGTACGTTCTTTATAAAGTGCAAATGCTTCAAGAAGACAGCTCAGGTTCTTCCTGGGTTCAATGGTTCCCGTGAAAAGAAAATAGTTGCTTTCCTTGAGATCGAATGCCGGGTCTGGCAATTGCTCAGTTTTTCGGATGGCCTGGTCTTTTCCCAGGTAGATGTTAAGCGTTTTGTTTACAGCCGAATCAAGATAGTCAATAACATCCTTCCTTGTATTCTTTGAATTTGTGATGATGAGGGAGGCCCTTTTTAGAATGCTTTTAAGGAATATTCTTTGTAAAAGCTGGCTGTGAAAAGGATGAAACTCAGGGAAGAGTACAGGGGTGAGGTCATGTATCACTGTAAGCCTTTTTATCTTTTTGGGAAGGTTAAACGGTCCAAAATGTGCCGGCTCCACCACCATATCAGCTTTCAGCCTCCTGATCTTCCAGGGAATGATGCAGAACATCCGCAAGGCAGCATAGCCCGGGAAATGGAAATTTCTGATAATAATCTGCCGTTCAGGAGGAAAGAGATCATCTTTTTTCCTGCGGATGATATAATATGCTCCCTGCTTATCGATCTTTCCCAACTCTTTCACCAAACTTCGGGTATAGTAGTGAATACCTGCACGCTGATTATCAAGAGGGTCTGCCAGGATTATAATTCGCATCAGAGTAAATAAAGTGAGCTAGCATTTTAAGTAAGCTAAAGTAATTAAAGTTCTTGAAATCCGAAATTCGAAAGCACCTACTGCCAATTGCCTCACACCCCCCACACATGCATAATATCTGCATAATTGTTGATTTTCAATGAGAAATGTTGTATTTTTACAGTCAGCCACATTCTTATCTTTAATCTGAAGGGTTTTTTACTGTTAAATTTAACGCCTTCAGTCATGAAAACTTATTTTCTTACAATTGCTGTACTCATTAGTATCCCTTTATTGAATACAGCTTACTCACAGCCATTGGAATATGGTGATGCTCCTGAGGCAGTGATCGCGTATCCGTCTAGCGGCATTATTGGTACGTTCCCCACTTGTATCCAGGTAGGAACGAGTTTTGTTCAGCACAATAATTTTGGTGCACAACTGGGCCCTGCCTTCGATTTTGAGATAGATGGAAACGGGGGGCTGTGCCCCACTTTTGCACCCTACGATAATGATGAATGTTATGCTGACGGGGATGCAGGATTGCTCATCCCCGAGCCGTATACCATAGTAAATAATCAGGTTGTTACCTGTCCTAACAGCACGGGTACTTCATTGGGGCAAACATGTGCTATTGCAACCTGGGGTGGGAATGTAGACATAGATGTAAGTAATTTTATGCCTAACCAGACACCCGGAATAATGAATGTGGTGATTGATTTTAATCAGAATGGCGTCTGGGGCGACATGGTGACTTGTCCGACGGGGCAGGTGCCTGAGCACATATTGCAAAACTTTGTAGTACCATGGGGGTATGCAGGCCCGCTATCAGGGCTGATGCCGCCTGCATTTACCATCGGCCCCAATACCGGTTATGTATGGGCACGATTTACGATATCAGAAGCTCCGGTTGCAATAAATTGGGACGGACAGGGCGTGTTTGAAGATGGCGAGTCAGAAGATTACCTGATCCATATCCATGCACCTACATCCGATGCGGAATATGGTGATGCTCCTGAGGGCGCAATTGCTTACCCCTCAACTTCATTGAATGGGGCATTCCCGACATGCATCAGTGTTGGGCCACCAAACCATTACGTAAGCCACATGCTTGAAGAGACGCTCTACTGGGGGCCAACGAAAGATTTTGAAACCGATGGCAATGCCGGCCTGTGTAGTCCTTTTATCGCACCCTATGATAATGACGAATGCTATCAGGATAATGATGCAGGCCTTATTATCCCTGCTCCATACACCATCCAGGTGAGTGGTGGCAGTCACAACGTCGTGCCCTGTGTGGCAGGAACTGCCGGCATCCTTGATTCTATCTGTAATATGGTACACTGGGGTTCCGAACTCGATATTCATGTTACCAACCTCAGCGCCATGGATGCGCTTGCCAATGTGTTGATGGATTTCAACCGTAATGGCAGGTGGGACCTGGATACCACCATGCAATGCAGTGGCAATACAGTATATGAGCATGTGCTGGTGAACTTTGTTGTTCCCGCAGGATACACCGGACAACTTTCTGCCCTGAACCCACCTGCTTTCCAGGCAGGACCTAATGTGGGGTATATATGGACAAGGTTTACAGTGAGCGACATCAATGTTACACCGGACTGGGACGGTGTGGGAAGCTTTGAGATGGGAGAGTCAGAAGATTACCTGCTGTACCTTGATCTTACTCCCGGCCTGATTGATTATGAAGGTTATGGAGAGTTGCTGAAACTGAAGATCTATCCTAATCCAACCAATCATTCATGTATGATAGCATATGCATTGCCCTATGCTGCTGATGTAAGTATCGATATTTATGATATTCGGGGCAGGCAGGTCGCCAATGTGTTGCAGGCATCACAGATGGCCGGTGAGCATGAGATTAATTGGAACGGGTCTGGTTCAGATGGCCATACTGTTGGTTCAGGGATATATATCGTGAAAGTAAGCATTGATAATATCCCCGTTGAACATGCCAAAGTGTTGATCAGCAATTAGAATTGCTGATAGAAATACATAGGTAAAGTGTTTCTTCAAGAGAAGACCAGCTTCAAGAATTTGGATATTCTGGATATATTTCGTACTTTGCTCGCTTATCTGTCTGTTTTTACAGACGATGCGATTATTTTTCGGTTGAATGCAGATTGTGTTGGTTAAATAACAAAAACCCCAAATGACCATGAATTATTTAAACTTTACACAAAGATTTGTTTTAATTGTACTATTGTCTTTTTTTACCATTTCATGTGAAAAGGATGAAATGGAAAAGACTGATGAGGTCAACGCAACTGCCTCTCTGAAAGGGGAAGCACAGGGATGTGAGGTCATCACCGACCTGATGGCAGGGCAAAATCTTGATGTTGGCGATGTCTCGGTAATTGATGATGGAACCAATATTTACGTCACCTATGAGATTTTTGAGCCGGGATGGGGCATGACGCAGTCTCACCTGCATATTGCCGATGAGTTGAGCGGGATCCCGCAAACGCCAAAAGGAAATCCGAAGATAGGGAAGTTTGATTACCAGCAGGAACATAATATGGTTCAGAAATATACCTATATCGTGCCCAACAGCTGGCCGGCAGGAACAGAAGTGGTGATCGCTGCACATGCTGTTGTCGAATATGATTACATGAGTGCTGCTGCCGGTGCACTCCCTGGTGCTGCAGGCCTTTTTCTGGAATATCCGTCTCATGTCAGCTATTTCACAAGCATAGTCACCCAGGGTGGGATATTGAATTTTGACAATTATGAAGGATGGTGCATCGATGCCGGACACGGGATATACCCCTATAAAGATTATGATGTAATAGTGTATTCAAGCTATGGCGATCTAAGCAACCTTGGAAATGTAGACCACCCCGAACACCTCGACAAAGTGAACTGGGTGCTTAACCAGAACTTTGTCGGTCAGCAAAGCTCGGCTTACGGAGCATATACAGCTTCTGATGTGCAAAGGGTCATATGGGAGCTGGTTGATGATAATCCTCCGACATATGTTGGAAACTGGGACAGGGTGCGCGAGATCCTTGAGCTCGCATATATTTATGGTGAAGGTTACGTTCCCGGCTGTGATGAGTTTATGGCAGTGGTGCTTGAACCTACCGACAATGCGCAGGTGACTATTATTGAAGTAGCAGTGAGTGAGCTGACTAACGGATGTGACTACGGAGAAGAAACGGCCTGGGCCAGTGGCCTTCCGTTTCCAGGCAACAGCTGGGCGATGTACTTTATGTATACGATCTGCCCTTAAGACATAACGAGACTTAATGATGACCCGGGTGCGAATTGCAAATGTTTAAACCCGGTATTAACCCAACTTAAAAATCGGCTGCCCCGTACTCCTCGGGGTAGCTTTTTTCTTTCTGTTCATAAAATATTGTAAAATGTGATTACACCAGATTCATTGAGCAAGCGCAAAGATTCTTAGGATAAATACATTAATTGACTGATTATAAGTAATGCCAGCTGTAAGTTAGTCAATGTAAAATTTGTAAACCCAAAATATTTATAGTATCTTGCCCCAAAGACTTGCCGCATTAGTGTTTTTCATGACCGGAAAAAGCAATAGCAGGCACTTTGCAGAAAGTCTTAACCCAAAATCTTAAATTATGATACGTACGATAAACCTGAAATGGGTATTCCTTACCCTTATCCTGGTGATGGTATTGCCTTCATGCCAGAAAGAAGAACAAAATTCCTCTGAATTAAGTACTCAACAAGCTCAGCTGAAGCAATCAGCAGGTGAATGTGATGTGGTCACAGACTTGCTTGCGGGACAGTTCACTGATGTTGGTGCCGTGAGTGTTACTCATGATGAGATGAACATTTACGTGACCTATCACATACTGGAAGCTGGCTGGTGTCTTAGCGAAACGCATATGCATGTTGCCCCTAACCTGGCGGGAATACCCCAAACAAAAAGTGGTAATCCAAAGGTTGGACACTTCGAATATCAGATGCAGCATGATTGCATCACTGAATACACTTATGCGGTGCCCATCATCTGGGAGGAAGGTGCTACCGTTGTGATCGCCGCCCATGCGGTTGTTGATGGAGATTTTGGTGAAGAAACTGCCTGGGGCGATGGTGCTCCCTTTCCCGGGAACCAGTGGGCCACCTATTTTAGTTATCATATATGTGGTGAAGGGGGAGGAGGCCTGGGCTCTGAAAGCGAAGTGGCATATGCCTACGCCCCTGAAGGATCGCAGATCGCCAGCCAGTGTTTCCTGACGATGAACATTGCAAATGAATGGGGATGGCATCTGGGAGCATTCAGTGAGGACTACAGCTTTGAATTATGGGCGCTGCCCAATACATGTGATTTTACCAATGGTTTTCATGTTGGATATGTTAATGTCGAATTTGTTGGTGGGAATAAAGTTGATGTAAGCTACCATACATTTCCAGGCTACTCATTACATGAGGCACACCTCTGGGTCAGCACTGAACCATGGGTGGCTCCGCCTATGGTCAACCACGAAGACTTTCCCTATCATGCCTATGACCTTGGTGGCGTGATGGTATACTCATTCAAAAACATTATGCACAGAGGCCCGATGTTCATGATCGCACATGCACGGGTGTATGGGGTGATACACGTTGGGTAGGTGATGGGTGATGGGTGTTGGGTGTTGGGTGTTGGGTGTTGGGTGAACTCCTCATTCAGACCTTGTATTGCATCACTCACTAGGGGCATCTGTCATACAGGAAGCAGGGAAAGGTTTTCATCAGGAATGCTACGATCATATATCTTTTGGTGATGTAAACTACCTTGCGTTGTTTTCTGATGGCAGCGTATATTTGTTTAACCGCTTTTTCAAGTGAAGCTACAAGATAGGAAGGCCTGTCTGCAATGAACTCAGTTTTTACAAAGCCCGGCCTGATGTCTGTCACCTTGACATTTAAATGCCTTTTATAACTCTTTTTCCTTAGTCCTTCCATGTATATGCACTGGTATGACTTTGATGCATGATAGGCAGCATGCATATGATTGCCGCGCAAGCCTGCCACAGACGAAATATTCACAACATGTCCGTGTCCCTGATTTTGCATATACTTAAACATAAAGGTCATGACATTGGTAAACCCGGTGATATTAACCCTGATCACCTTATAATCCAGTAAAAAGCTGAGATCTTCATTTTTCACCCCCTGGCCTGAACAGTAAACGAACAGATCAACACCCCCCATTTCCTGAATGAGCTTTTGCAGACAATTGATTGAATGCGTATGCTCAGTAACATCAAAGGCACTTATCACCACTTTTTCGGGGTATTTTTCCTGAATACTGAGAAGCTTTTCTTCACGACGGCCGGTAATGCCGACTACATACCCATCCTGAACCAATTGTTCTGCAAGACCTTTTCCAATTCCGGAGCTTGCTCCTACAATGATTGCTTTTTTATTTTCCATGGCTTTTTGTTTTGAGGTTTACTGATCTTTTCTCATTACAAAGTTGCATCAGTAATGGCCGGAAAAGGAATTGACGAAAGGCAGTAGAATGCCGAAACCGAGTGAAAATAATTATGATAAACTCCATCATCCATATAATGGTGTTACTTGCGAATCATCAGGCTTCTTTCCTGGTGCAATCTTAATTTCTGCAAAAACATTTTCCCTTACTATGAAATATTGCCATGAAAAATCCAAGCCTTTAAACATTTAGCCATTTAACCCTAAAACCTATAGAACAGAGATAACACGGATCAAACTGGTTTTCACGGAGTAGCCAATTAATCACATTTATTATTCCTGATTTTAGCTTATTTTTTTCCTGGCTGAATTCTACTATGGTAAATACATGATCTGATACTAAGTTTGATCGTGGTAATTCCATTTTAACCAATAAAACACAGGATTATGAAAAAGGCCGGCATTTTTATTTTGCTTTTTATAGGGATGTATTATGTGTTACGATCACAGGATCAGCCTGACAGCTTGATATTCCAACGTGATAAGGCATTAAAAATATATCTTGATTGTGCCTATTGCGACCAGGATTATTTCAATACGAATTTCTCCTCGGTTAACTATGTTGTGGAGCGTACTGTGGCGGATGTGTATATTCAGATTACCGCTATGAGGACAGCTACAGGAGGTACCCAGTATACGATGGTGTTGAAAGGCTATGGAAGATTCAGTTCGCATCAGGATACCCTGGTATTTAGTGTTCCGGCCCATGCAACAGAGGATCAAACACGTACTGCTATCCTGGAGTATACACGGCTTGGCCTCGTGCCTTACCTGATGAAAACACCCATCAGAGAGCGTATTACACTGTTTATAGATGAAGATGAAGAGGGGTTTAATTATGTCGATCAATCTGATAAATGGAGAAACTGGTATTTTCAGGTCAATGGAGGAGGAGGGATCAATAATCAGAAATCATTGGAGAGCTATAGCCTGAATGCCGGCCTGTATGTGAGCAAGGTAACGCCTGAAATAAAATTTGAATCCAGTAATAACTTCTCTTTTAGCGAGCAGAAATTTATGCTGTATGACGGTGATTCCCTGATATATTCCAACTTTTCATCACAAAAAGAACTGAGTAGTGTAAACTTATTCGTAAAAAGCCTTGGAAATCATTTTGGCCTGGGCGTGGCCATGGGATATGTAAAAAGTGATTACCATAACCTGGATATGCAATTGAGTGTGGGACCTGCTGTAGAGTACAATCTGTATGATTATGCGCTGGCATCAACAAAGCAATTGAGATTTATATATGGTGTTGATTATGAGTATTCTGACTATATGGACACCACCATTTATAATGTGATGTATGAAACCCGTTTTACACATGCATTATTTATTATCTATAGCTTTATTGAGGATAAATGGTCTGTGAATGCTTCTGCATTCGGCTCAAACTATCTGAATGATTTCACGAAATTTTCTGCAGGTGGGATGCTTAGTGCAAATTACTCATTCGACACGCCTGAGGGGCTTACCGTTTTTGGCTCCTGTGGCTTTAGCTATGTCAGGGATCAGGTAGGCCTGAAGAAGTCAGGTTTAAGCTCTGATGAGCTCTTGCTCGGCACCCAGGCAATGGAAACAGATTATAACTATAACTTCAATATAGGATTCAGGTTCAGCTTCGGATCAATGTTTAATAATGTTGTAAATCCAAGATTTGACTTCTAGTCATCCCCCCATCCCCCAGTCCCCCTTTTCCACCAATTCCATTTCTCATGGTTTTCTGCCATGCTTAAGGATAGATCTGATAGTAATTTTGGTAATGTTAAACAAATGCTATTGTCTAATCATAAACACAATGTCATGAAATATATATCAGTTTTCCTCGCCACAATTTTCATTGCCATCTGCATGGAAGCCCAAAATAGTTCTTTGCTATATGCGGAACTTAAAACAATCGATGGCCTACCTACCAGCTCAGAAGAGATCATTGAAGCTGGTGTGGTCACCATCCTGGTTTTCTGGAAGACGTGCAATAAAGATTGTCGCGCAAACCTTGATGCGCTGCATGAGGCTTGGCAGGAAGAACTGGAGCCCAGAGGCGTTAAGATGGTAGCCATATGTGTGGATGGCACGGGATCACTGGATCATGTCAAGCCACTTGTATATGGAAACAGGTGGGAATTTGATACTTACGTCGATGTGAATTGTGAGCTGAAGCGAGCGATGAATGTGAACACTGTTCCTTGTACACTATTGTTTGATGATGCACGACAAATCATTTGCCGCCATGATGGCTTTTGTACAGGCAGTGAAGCTATTCTCTGTGAAAAGATCCAGGGCCGGGCCATTGCTGCTTTGGATTAAGCTGTAATTGTCAGCTTCCCTTTGCCCTTATTCAGGAAACAGATTTTATAAACTTATGAACTTCAGCATTGAAGACGTCAGCTTTTTCAACCGGAAGCGCATGGCGTGCATCCTTGATGACCAGCAGGCTGCAATCAGGCATTTTTTCGGCAAAATATTTTTTAATTTCTACAGAGGTGTAGTCCAGCTCGGAAGCCAGCATAAAAGTGGGAACCCTGATATTTTCTAACTGATCTGCAACTGACCAGCTTCGTATGGCCTGGATGGTATTCAGATAGGCTTTTTTATCATTTTTTGCCCATTCTTCTATGAACTCACTTCTGATCTCTTCGTAGTCCTGCCCTATAAAAAGCTGTTTGCTTAAGAGCCTGGCCATTGTTCGCAGCCCTAACAGCCTGGTGATCAAAATGCGAAGCCGTACCCTGATCCAGACTTTAGGACCACCCTTAACAAATCCCGGGATACTATTTACGATGCACATCGACCTGACTAATTCAGGGTGGTCGAGTGCCAGTTGAAATGCCACAAAACCGCCCAGCGACATGCCTATCACGTGGACAGGCTTATCGGTAATGCTTCTTATCAGCACTTCACAGTCCTGGCTGAATTGTTTTATGGAGTATGCAGATGCCGGCTTGTCAGACTGCCCATGTCCTCTTATATCATAGCATATCACCTGGTAATCTTTAGAGAAATAGTTTAGCTGATATTTCCATCCTATGGTACTTGAGCCAAGTCCGTGAATAAACAGCAGGGGAGGGCCTGAGCCAAGAACCTCATAATAAGTGCTGATATCATTTTCTTTTAGAAAAGGCATAGCTGGTCATATTATAGAGCCGGACAATCCATGAATAAACACCATGCGTCATGTTTAATGAAGAGCAGCACAGCAATGATAAACGAAATAGTTGATATAGCAACATAAAACCATTTTAATAAAAATGTGTAGCTTTTTTTACTGTATATCTGTTTCATGCCCTCAAAGATCCCAGATACTTCTGTGTATTTGGTTTCAATATCATATCCGGTTTTAATGATTAAGTTTTGCAGTGTGGCGTTTCTTGTTTCAAGAATGATAAAAGCAATGGTGATGATGGTGATAAGCAGGTAGGGGACAAAATGCAGCTGATCCCAGAATGCTGCTTCATGCTCACCCATGATCAGCCAGCCGCTCATAGCCAGCAGGGCTGAAAGAGTAAGGATATAACGTTGAATAGACTTAAACCGCCATTCAGACAGAAACCGCATATCCTGTGCGACCTCCCTGTACATTGTACTTATAAACTCAGCGCTATTTTTTTCCATAACAGATATTTTAATGATAAATATACAAAAACATCATAAAAAATACTATCCTCAGCAGCTTGATAGCTTAAACTATCAACAGCAATTTAATATTTTACACACTTAAGCGTAACAATTATTAATGTATTTTGCAAAAAGAAATTATCACAAATCAAATTAATATGAAAAGACTTAACAAATTGATGCTACTACTAGCATTAATGCCTTTAAGTACTGGCGTGCTTGCACAAAGTGGTGAGGATTTTAAACCATCAGGAAAACCAATTGTAAAGATTTTTGCAAATTATCATTCAATATTTTCGGATGGAGATGCTGCAAATGCATTCCAGATCACCAGGGCTTATCTGGGTTACGAATATTCATTCAGCAAAAACTTCTCAGGCAAGATCGTGCTTGATGTTGGAGATCCCGGCTTAGGGAGATTTAAATTGACTGCTTTTCTAAAAAATGCTTACTTAAAGTATAATTATAAAAAGTTTACGGTCAGCTTCGGGATGATAAGCACAACTGCTTTCAAGACGCAGGAAAAGTTTTGGGGATACCGTTATCTCTACAAATCATTCCAGGATGCATATAGATTTAATTCAAGCGCAGACCTCGGCATAAGCTTGAATTACAGATTTACAGATTTTCTGAGTGCAGATTTCTCAATTTTCAATGGTGAAGGATATAAGCTTGTTCAACTTGATTCAACGTTTCAGGCGGCCCTGGGAGTAACAGTAAAACCTGTTGATGACCTCATATTAAGGATCTATTACGATTATATGGAAAAAGATGCGGCCCAGCAAACCATAGCTTTGTTTGCAGGCTATACCATTGGAAAGTTTAGCCTTGGAGCCGAATATGACCGGCAATTAAATCATGGCATCATTTATCATAAAGATTTTGATGGATATTCGGTTTTTGCAACTTTTAAAGTAAATAATAAATGGAAGGTTTTCGGAAGATATGATAAGCTTTCTTCAGTAAAAACAGATCATGAAGAGCAAGTATGGAATTTGAATCGTGACGGACAAATTATCATAGCAGGGCTTGAATTCAATCCGGTAAAAGGTATAAAGCTAACACCAAACTACCAGGGATGGATACCTGCCGATGCTGATGCGCATGTGTTGCATGGCGCATTTTTAAATTGTGAAATCAAACTTTAAATCGATAATATAATAAATACCATCCACTTGCAAAGTAAATTTTATCAATCTCACGCTATAAATTTTCATATATATTTTTCTTGTTCATAATAAATTGTTTATTTAGTTTTGCACCTTCAAAAGAAATGCCTTGGGGAAGTGTGAAGTTTGAGGTATGAAGTTTGAAGTTTGGAGAGGTGGGAGAGTGGCTTAATCCACCAGTTTGCTAAACTGGCGTATCCGAAAGGGTACCGGGGGTTCGAATCCCCCCCTCTCCGCAAAGCTTTTGCTAAATCCCACCAACAGTGGGATTTTTTATTTTAAGATTATGGAAGCAGAGCTTGCTTTGTCTTGCATAATCTTAAAATAAAAAGTATCCTGAAAGGATTTAGCAAAAGCTTTGAACTCCCCCCCCCACAGGGATCATCCCGCCGAAGGCGGAGATAATCCCTGGCTTGCTTTAATCAGGTTACAGTTGACCATTGGGCCACCTTATTTTCAGAAGCCCATATCCGGCAAGCCAGGATCACTTACTCCGCATTTTTTTATTATTCTCTTGCCAATAATAAATTGTTTGTTTACTTTTGCACCTCCAAAATAAACGTTCTTTTAAATTAACAATACAGAATACAGAATTATAAATCATATCGGGGTATAGCGCAGTCCGGTTAGCGCACCTGCTTTGGGAGCAGGGGGTCGTAGGTTCGAATCCTACTACCCCGACAACAAACAAAAGCCCTTCACGAAAGTGGAGGGCTTTTTTCATGTGCGCAAACTGGAAGCTTGCTTACATGTTTATGCACATGAAAAAAGACCAAACGAACGCAGTGAGTGGGGCTTTTGTTGTTGATCCCCCCCCCAACGGATCAGCGAAGCGAAGCTGAGCTAATCCTGTGTTTTAGACGGTGAGACTTTGAGAGCGCAGCGATAAAGGGTTTTATTGATTGATCCCCCCCCGCAACGGATCAGCGAAGCGAAGCTGAGCTAATCCTGTGTTTCATTAATAGTGTTGCTCCTTCTTTAAAATAAAAAATTTACAAGAATCCTTATCTTTGTATAAAGAGGATTAATTAAATAATTATATAAGATGCAATTACTTGGAGTACCCGGAATGTGGCAAATACTTGTGATCCTTATCATTCTGTTTGCCCTGTTATTACCTGTCATTGCCCTGATCGATATATTGAGGAGCGAATTTACCGGATCAAATAAGATCGTATGGGTTGTGGTGGTGATCTGTCTGCCAATGCTTGGAACCTTGCTTTATTTTATGATAGGGGTCCACCAGAAGATCAAGTAAATATCTAATAGAGCCTGGCGCTTATAAAGTGAAGTTTTTAAAACAATAAATAGTGAAAAACAGAGGACTTCTGGCCATTATTATTTTCTTCCTGTATCAATCTGGATTTTCCCAGACGATAGGGTTTAGCAGTGGCTACCTTTTGAACCATATGTATGATTGTGAGAAGGAAAATCCCCATTGGAACTCCGAATATACAAATGGAAAAGGATATGATATAGTCATTGCCGTAGAGGATGTCAGCGTCGATTGGGCTAAGATGCGCTTCTCGCTGGCATATGAACATTATGATGGTGAATTATATGTCAGAAGCGGTGGTCTGGGTGGTGGTGGAAGTAAATCTGCAGAATTTCGTAAGTCTCTGTTATCTGCCTGTATTTTCCCCCATGGGTTTACTATTAAGAAAAAGCTTGATCTCCAGATAGGCTTGCAATTATCATGGCTGCTACATGAAGAGTTCTCTGGTAAATCAGCTTCGTGGTCTAGCATACCCTACACTGGTGGAAGCAGCACATTAGAAGATTCATATGATCACTACAATTCAGCCTTCTATATTGGCCTGGTCGGGAGAGTGGCCTATAATATCAAAATTGCTGAATCAATTTACATCTTCCCACAATATTCATTTTACTTCGGATTAAGCCCGGAGTTTCGCGAACCCCCTACAGAGACCAGGTCGATGCGACACTTTTTTGGGATTGGAATAGAAAAAAGACTGTGAAGTCTCAGGATATTGCGATTAGGAGACCAGGTGAATGCCCAATAGCATATTCCTGAGCACCAGAAAATATAGGAGATGTAGACGAATTAGGAGAATAAGAAGATTTTATCCTATTTAACTGCTGATTATCTTATTTAATTTAGTTTTGCAGATCAGCTTAATGTAATGAGGAAGCTTATCTTCATATTCTTATTGCTCACTTCGGCACTGGTCATGGCACAAATAGATGCAGGGCCCGACCAGGTGATCTGTAATGGCAATAGCACAATCTTGCAGGGCTCAGGACCACCGGTGTTCGATTTCGTATGGAGATCTAATCCTTATGATCCTACATTAAGCGATTCTACATCGCTGACACCAGCAGTACAGCCCTCTGTAACAACAGTGTATACCCTTGTGGGACGGTCAGTTGATTTTGTTAACCTCGTTGTGAATGGTAATTTTGAACAGGGAAACACCGGAATTACAAGCTCATACACCTATGCTCCGGGCCCCAACGGCATTTGGACCAACGGCACCTATGCTATCACCGATGATGCAAGCTATAATCATAATAATTTTACGTGCGACAACGACCACACAACAGGTACCGGTCATTTTATGGTTGTAAACGGTTCATGGACACCCAATACAGTGGTATGGTCCCAGCTGATCAACGGCATCACCCCTGATACCGAATATGAATTTTCAACCTGGGTGTCAAGTTTATCGCCGGTGAGCCCTGCAATATTGCAGTTCAGCATTAATGGTGAACTTTTGGGCACCCCATTCCAGGCATCAAGCGATACTTGTGTGTGGCACCAGTTTTTTGAAGAATGGAATTCAGGGACGGCAACAAGCGCTGAAATAAGTATCGTAAACCAGAATACCGCAGCCAATGGTAATGACTTCTCACTTGACGACATTCAATTTTCGATAGTCACCTATTATTACGACAGTTGTACAGTCAATGTAATCCCCGTACCTACATCGGATTTTGTATTGCAACCGGCTGCCTGCATGTCTGATACCGTTGAGATCCTATATTCCGGAACAGCTGCAGATACCTCTGTTTTTTACTGGGATTTTGGATCTGCAACTGTCTATAGCGGGTCAGGTCCCGGTCCGTATAAGGTCAGGTGGCCGACAGCAGGGGCAAAAACAGTATCATTGCATGTTGATTACTCGTGTTTATCGGATACCACAGTGAAAAGCATACAAATAAACCAGAATCCCGATGTGTCAATTACTGCCGATCAAACTTCAGTCCCATACGGGTCAAGCACCTTCCTGAACGGGGATATTAATGCTGTCCCCGGGCCGTATGATTTTCAATGGGATCCTGCCAGTGAATTACAGGATCCTTTTATTTTAGATCCGGAGACAAAACAACTTTTTCAAAATACGGTTTTCACCTTAACAAGCCAGGACCAAAGCTCTTTGTGCAGCGCTTTTGATACTATATTGATCGAAGTTACGGGCGGACCATTGTTGATTATTTCTTTTTCGGCCAGCCCTGATACCATTTGTTATGGCGATAGTACAATCCTTAGTGTAAGTGTTACGGGGGGCTCGGGAGATTATTATATCTCTTGGACCTCTAATCCACCGGGATTCAATCATTATGGCCAGGAAACACAGGTGAAAGTTTCACCTCAGCTTAATACAACATTTATTATTGAAGTGTCTGACGGGTATACAACTATACCTCCGGATTCATTAACGGTGATCGTAATCCCGCAAATTGAAATGATTGCACAACCCGCTGATATAACCATCTCCCAGGGGCAGGATGCTTCCTTCAGTGTTAGTGCCAATTATGCGGAAAGCTACCAGTGGCAGCTGAGTACCGACAATGGAGCTAACTGGACAGATGTGACAGATAATGCTGTTTACAGCGGATCAACAACAGCCGTACTGTCAATAACGAATGCATCATACTCGATGGACAATTATTTATACCGCTGCTTGCTTGAAGGAGATTGCATGCCCGTGTGCAGTGATAATTGTATGCTAAGCGTTATTGACTCTCCACAGCTGCTAGGAACCCTATCAGGTACACGGGAATGCGAGGGGGATACCATATTTGTTCCCTGCAGCATCAGCAATTTTATTGAGATAGACACCTTCAGTATGGCAGTCGCTTACAATACTGCTTTAATGCATTATGCAGGATTGTGGGATATCAACAGCGAATTAACATCCATTGAGGTATATAACAACGGCGATTCGATAAGTATGTACTGGTCGTCACAGACGGGCGCTACAATAAGTGATGGGAAAATTTTCGATATTGCATTTATTGCAAGCTCATCAGGAGCTGATTCAGTGATGTGGAAACCGGAACCGTTCATCAGGAATATCTCAGGATTTTATCCTGCACTGCTGCAGGCTTCAGCATATGTTGAAATTGATCCCTTGCCTGTTAACCCCGATACAGTTGTTGCTGATCCTGCCGTTGTTATTCATGATGAGGTTACTGATATTATCCTTGAAGCTTATGGCGGTTCAGGGAATTACATTGAATGGACATCGGGAAGTTGTGACGGTGATTCGATCGGGGCAGGGAATTCTGTTACTTTATACAGACCTGACCAATCAACAACTTATTATGCCAGGTGGATAAACCAGTGTGGTAAGAGTGAATGCAGGCAGGTAGAGGTGATCGTTGAAGATGTTATCATAGATGATTTTATTGTCTCTGTACCTAATGCCTTTTCCCCTGATGGTGATGGCCTGAATGACAAGTTTGGTATAATAACTTCGGGTGATCTGCCATTTTTTGAGATGACTGTATTCAACAGGTGGGGACAGATGGTATTTCACTCAAGTGATCAGTTTCAACTATGGGATGGTACATACAATGGCGCAAAATCCCCGGTGGGCATGTATGCCTGGATTGTCAAATATCAATATGTATTAAGAGGCACAGGATCCGAAATTAATGTACAATCAGGCACAGTAATTATAGTCAAAAACTGATTCCACTTATAATTAAGTAGTACTGACACCCAGCTGTAAAT
>JBDLIJ010000003.1:0-38690 GCA_039714935.1 Bacteroidota bacterium
TATGCTCTACATCACCGCCCAGCAGAACAAACTCAACATTATGACTTTGCACCTCCTGGATAATATAATTCCTGATCTTCTCCTGCATGTCCTGGCCGTTCATCGTTGATGATATCTCTTCCGAAGTAGTTACTTCCGATTTCAGCCCACGGATGAAATACAGATCTGTAAGAGCATCAAACTCATTTTCGAATGCCTGTGGTGTGATGATGAGCAACTCGTAGTCGTCTGTACGGGATTTCCTGACAGGATATTCAGATAGCATTTTCGGATTTTGGACAAATTTTCCAAGTGTTCCAAGTACTTTTTCTGAACTGCTCAACAAAGTGAGCGCAGTTTCTGCTTCCCTTGCTTTTTCAGTTGTTATGTTTACCGTTATTTCCGAATAATAACTAAGCCTGCCTTCAGAGGGGATGTACTGAACAGGGCAGATATTTAGCATTGCAATACTATACCCATTCATATATTCTGTTGTGATGATGCCTGAAGCCTTCTTTGGATATGCTATTGCAGATGAATATACCTTTTCGTCCATTTGAAAGTGCTCACCACGGCCAAGCGATAATGGTCTTGATGGCTGTTGGGGGTATATGGTATAGGTACCTGCTATTGATTCTTCTTTTTGAGCGCTTATGGTAAAGGATACAACTTTCTCGCCCGGAGGGAGTAAGAGTTTTACCGCAAACCATGGCAAAGACGGGGCTCCTGTATGGCCTGTGTTCATGCAATTTTCAAAATGAATAAACTGGTACTCACCAGCCTGCTCAATGTTGTATTCAGAGAATTGATATGTTTTACTGATCTCTCCTGCAAAAAGAAATGCTCCGAAGAAAAATGTAAAAAATGCAAATGTTAAGTGCCTCATTGTTTTGTTTATTCTTTAATTATTACTTTTCGATTTACCCTGCCATCTTTATTTTCGATGTTTACCGAATATACACCTGCTGAAAGATGGTCAAGGTTAATTTGTTCAACAGACTTACCGTTCAAATATTTATTTTCCAGATGATAAACTACAGCTCCAAGCTGATCTGTAATGTTGATGTTCACATAAGTTGCTTTCTGAGTCTGGAATGCCAGGTTAAAAGCGCCCCTGTTAGGGTTAGGAAAGATTTCCAATCCGAGATTTTTCTCAAATTCTGCTACTCCGGTAGTATTCACTATTGTGACCTGCAGACTGTCGGACCAGGGGCTTTCGCCACACATATTTATGGCTTTAACTATTAGTGTTACCTGGCCCGTAAATGCCGTATCCCATTCCATTATAGCTTCGGCGCCATTATTTATAATTTCTGCAGCTTCAGCAGGGGTGATTTCCCAATTGTATTCCAGTATATCCGGTATCACTGAGCTTACATAAAGTGTAGTATTTGCCTCATACAGGTCGACATATGAGGGACCTGCCGGTTTAGCTGGTTGTTCGGCAGGCTCCATGATGGTTAAGGTCAGAGAATCACGGCTGATACAGCCATAAACATTACTGACATCTACCCAGTATACTCCGTTTTCAGAGGCAGCGAATGTTTGTTCATCAGAACCATCCTGCCATTCGTAGGCTGTATGCTCCTGGCCGGCATCCAAAATGATTGTATCTCCCACACAGATCGTAGTATCCGTGCCAATAAACACTACCGGATAATCGTACACCTGGACGTCCACCTGACTGAATCCTGTGTTGGTACCATCACTTGCTTCAACATGAAAGCTGGTATGTTCAGTCATAATTACAGTTGGATTCTTCAAGGTTGAATAAAACCCTGCCGGGTCTGAAGTCCATATATAAGCATAGCTTCCCGATCCTCCGGATACGTTCACATCAAGTTGCACTTCTTCTCCCATACAAGCTGTGCTAGGGTCGGCGCTGGCCATTACGGCAAACTCATCCACATGGAGGGTGACAGGAACGCTTACTTCAGGCAGATCAGGGTCGTCACTTTCAATGGTGAATTCAGCAGTATAATCACCAAGCTCCAGGTCTGTGGCATTGAAAGTTACTTCAATATTCTCGGTTTCTCCTGGAGGGATTGTACCTTCATTAGTGGCTATCGACAGCCAGGTGATCACATCTAAGCTATAATCTTCCACTTCTCCATAACTGGTAGTACCACATGGTTCAGGAGTGCCATAATATTGTATACGGATCCGCATCCTGGTAGTTCCTCCTACGGCATTGTCAGGAACACTTATGTCAGCGGTAAATACTGCTGGCCCGCCATTTACAAAAATGGGATCATCATCAGTGAAATCCTCATTCTGGTTCCAGTCGACCCAGATGCCGCAAACATCACCATCCCAGGTATTTCCATTGGTAACAGTGATGGGAATAGTTTCTCCGGATGAGATAGCAGTACTTAGGTTTGTATAGTCGCCATAACTGGTGCAAGCGCTTGCATTATTAATATCGCCAAAAGAAACATTTCCAATGTATTCATCACACCCGCCTTCGGCAATACAATAGGCTTTGCTATTATCTTTTTTGTTAAAGATTTCGGTAGCAATATTATAATGCAGGTCAAGCTCTCCTGTGTTGGTGATGCTCAGATATTGTGTGGCGGAAGAATCCGGTGCAAGGGTTTGTTCAAGCTCATCCGGGTTTACAAAGATATGTGGGTTACCCCATTGCAGGTCGGTAAAAGCTGCTGTAGATTCCCCTTCGAGTTCATAAAATGCCGTGACCTTATACTGATAAATGCCATAATCCGGTAATTGGTCAGTATAATTAGTATCTGTTGTTTGTGCTATTTCTTCATCATCTCTGTAAAGGATAAAATATGAAAAGCCGGCTGCCATATCGTATTGCCATTCGAGGTCGACAGCCCCCGTTGCTTCTTCCACTGTAGCCATGAGATTATATGGCCTTGAAAGATTGTTTGTAACATAAGGGGAAACGTAGGTCATAGCAGACCCTGTTCTGGTGTCTGTCCAGCACGGATATACATATGAGTCCCTTGCAGAAATGCCAAGATAGTCTCCCATATATCCCATCGCAAGGCCCGGGATGGGTGTTGGGGTAAATGACACATCGCTCACTTTAAAGTCTTCCCATGTATTCCCGGCGTCATATGAATTGGCACAGAAAACTTCACATTCGGCCCCCCCAACGTTTCTGTCATCATAAAATACTACACTCAGGGTTCCGTTTGCCGGATCGCAGGTGATCCATGGAGAATAATGCTCATGGCCCAGGCCGGCATCATCCTGGTTAACTCTTACCGGATCGCTCCACGAATTTCCCTGGTCTTCCGACCTGATCATGTAAACATCAATATCGTTACCCGTATTTATGCCCGGTGTTCCGATATTGGTCCAGACCATATATAGGTTACCGCTGAATGATCCATTACTGTTATCCACTGCCAGTACAGGAAAAGAATTTACACGCATATTCTTAGAGGTCCCTGAACTGCGGATGCCCCTGACATTTTCGATAATACGGTTAGCCGGAGTCCAGTTGGCACCACCGTCCAGTGATTTTGCAAGTCCGAAAGCAGTTTCATCGGCCTTCCCGTCATAAATGGCAAAAACGGCATATACCTCTCCATTAGGCCCGGTATTAATATTCACACCCTGACAATGGCTTCCAGCATTTGCTGCACTGCTGATATTCACTGCCGTCGACCAGCTCAGACCTTCATCTGATGAATATGACAATGCAATTTCATTATCATGGACGCCATCAAAATCTGTCCAGGCACAGTAGAGGTTTCCTTCATATGCACTGTTCAGATTATTATCGATCCAGAAATGGTTTTTATCAAGAACATAAGCAGAAGCCCCATCATCGATCATCACAACATTCCAGTTGCTTCCCTGATCCGTTGAATAAGCAAGCTGCTGTCCATAGTTAGCTCCACTGGTAATATGATTTACGTAATACCATCCATTGTTCCCGATCACAACTGCCGGGTCTCCTGAATTTCCCACTCCTGCACCTTGTACTTCGCCCATCCAGGTTATCCCGCCGTCAAAAGAAAACAGGTCATTGGCTCCATAAAAAGGCGGGTAGGGATCAGCACCGGAATTATTGGAGTTCAACACATTTTGAGGATCGGCAGGATTAATGAAAATGGAATTTTCACTTTGGGTGCTGCTCTCAGTGGTTACGGGTACATCAGGAGAATCTCCGGTAACAGAGCTCATTGTCTTAATTTCAGAGCCTGTATACTTTGCCTGTGGAACAACCGCCATAGGATTTAATTTCGTCAGCCCTTTTTCAGCCATCTTCTGCCAGTAGGCATTATTGTCAACCCGCCAATTGGCTTTTTCATCAGCAGGAGTTTTTTTCCCCTGTGCGTACAACAGTGAAGATAAAATGAAAAGTGTAATAAAACTTAAACTGATATATCGTAAAGCAGTCATAAAATATAGATATGAATTATACATGTTCGAAACCATGTTATGTAAAGACAAATATTGGGATTGAAAGGTTGTCTGCACAAATGTACTATTATTAGAATAAAAAAAGAAAGCCACTTCACAAAAGTAGAAGTGGCTTAATATTATTAATTAAAGAGGTGTTATTTCTGAATTACAATCTTCTGGAAATAATGTTGTGAGCTTCCTTCCAGCACCATGAAATAAATACCATTGGCAAGTTGTCCGAGGTCAATTTGATTTTTGAACGGACCATTTACCATAATATTCTCTTGCTGATGCACAATCATATTGCTGGCATCATATACCTTCATCTTGAGAACATCAGGTGTAGCGGTGTTGATTTCAAGTGTAAACCTTCCCTGGTTAGGAGTGGGGTAAACTTTAACAAGTTGGTTTGCATATTCTTCTGAAATCCCAACCCACATCACTTCATATCCTTCTGAGAATACTGATGTGCAAGTTCCCTGAGTTACAGTCAATGTATATGTTCCATTGTATGCAGGAGAATAAGTTTGTGTTGTGGCGCCGGCAATAATATCACCGTTGCGGTACCATTGATTGCCCTCTTCGGCAGAGGAGACCAATGCATAACTCTGAACAGATATACTGGGTTGTTCCGGAGTAAAAGAAATGTCCATATAATCATCTTTGGTTATTTCATCACTTCCACCGGAGTTGGTTGCCATAAGTGTTACACTGTAAACACCTTCGTTCTCGTATACGACAACAGGATTCTGTTCATTTGACGTTTCAGGTGTTCCACCAGGGAATGTCCATGTCCACCCTGAAGGATTATTGGTTGACATATCAGTGAACTGCACTTCATATCCCTCACAACTTGCTGTGGCATCTGCTTCAAAGTCAGCAACAGGTGCAACCGGAGGTGGAGGAAGGAAGAAAGCAGGCACTTTCATACCCTGAAGGATCTCCTTTGTATCGTTCCTTTGCAGGAATCCGACAAATTCAACGTGTGGCAGTGACCATCCGCCCATAGTAAAGCTCAGGTTGAGCGTAACCGTGTCACTGTCGGCGAAATTTACAGTAGTTCCGTACTGATCCGGTACCATGAGTCGATTAACAAAGTTCAGCTCGCTAAGTCCTCCCCATGGATACTGAATATCAGATTCGGTAATGGTAAGGTGGTAAACCGGGTCAGGGCCACTATATGGTGCTACTTTGTAGATTTTGACCAGCATATCGTATGCAGCACCCGAACTACTTCCATAAAGTTCCAGAATAAAGTCGGATGGTACGGCAGCTCTTGCGTTTACAATAGGGGCATAGGAAGAGTACATTGATTGTGAACTACTTCCTCCAACGACACTATTGCCTCCATCAAAAAATGCTGATGGGTATCCTGAAATGCTGTAATATGAGTTACGTGCATTGGAATATGTGTTTGCAAAAGAATCACCATTATGGTTTTCAATAATTGCAACCGGATGTCCGTTTGCTACGAGATCATCAGCGCCCATGGCTGCACCCGGACAGTACCCACACCAGGTACCGGTTCCGATCTCAACCACTACCTTGTCGCGATCGACCTGCTGTGCGAAAGCAAAAGAGACCGTTACAACGAGCGATAATACAATAAGTATCTTTTTCATGATATTTCTTTTTAGTTAGTATTTATTTTTGAACAACAATTTTCTCTGTGAGAACATTGTTGTTGTTTTCCAATACTAAGAGGTAGATGCCCTCAGCATAATTGCTCAGGTCAACTATTTGAATGAATTCCCCTTTCACACTGAGGTTTTCTTCACTAAAGATCACTTCACCAACAATGCTCCTGATTTGCATTTTCACACTTTCGTTTTCCTCTGAGGAGAGTTGGATGGTAAAGGAACCATTATTAGGGTTGGGGAATACAGAAACACCTATGTTCAGATCATTTTCATTGATACTGAATGTATTTTGAACAGATACTTCATAGTCACCGGAAACAGGACCATTGCCACAGTCATTTGTTCCTGACACATTAATGAATGCCTGGCCTGTGAAATCATCAGCCCAGGTCACGGTCAGGTTGAACATATCAACGCTCAGATCAGCCCATGCATTATCTGGTGTAACAGTCCAGCTGTAGTCTGAAGAATTTGGATCATCATTTGTTGTAAAGGTGCTACTAGGTGTTTCATACACATCAATTTCATTGGGGCCTGCCGGCATATTCAGTTCAGCAGGGGATGCTTTAACAAGCATATCAAGTGCGTTTGACATGGCAGGATTGCCTGTAATACATGCAGCATTGGAAGTTATTTCACAGCTCACAACATCGGCATCGGCAAGGTCTGAAGTGATATATTCTGCACTGTTAACACCTACATCATTTCCGTTCAGTTTCCATTGATATACAGGCTCGTCGCCCCCATTTTCAGGGATAGCGGTGAATATAACTTCATCGCCGACACACACTTCAGTGCTTATAGTTTCAATGCTGATGCCGGCTGTAAGGATCGCATTCACGGTCATGATAATTTCATTTGACATCACCGGGTTTACTAATGTACATTCCAGTGAAGATGTTGCTTCACAGGCTACGATGTCTGTATCAGCGAGGCTGTTATTAACATATACATCTGTTCCGTCGCCAACGTCAACGCCATTGAGCTTCCATTGGAATGCCGGTGTAGTTCCGCCATTGTTAATAGTTGCATTGAAAGTGACTTCTTCACCTTCACAGATCTCCTCAAATGATGCAGTAACAGCAATGCTTACTTCATTATTTACCATTACTGTGATGTAATCATCCATAGTATAGATGTCGGTTGAGCTACCATCGCTAACTTCCAGCGTTACATCATAAACACCGTCAGTATTATATTGAATATTCTGTGGGTTTTGTTCAGAGGATGATACCGGGTCTCCACCTTCAAATGTCCAGAGCCATGAAGTAGGATCACCCTGGCTCAGGTCTGTATAATTGATTGCTCCTTCTGCACAGGTCGTTGTTGTGTCTGCCTCAAAATTTGCAGTCATAACATTTTCAACCGGAACAAGCTCCTCGTGGCGGAAATAGTTTTGTTTTGTTACTGTAAGCGTAACATTTGCCATAAGTGGGAGGGAAGGTATTGCAATAGATTGAACTGCACCTGTACCTGTGGCAGTAGCAAGGATCTCTCCATTCCTGTAGAGTGAGATCATGGATCCCATGTCGGCGGTGATATTAAAAGTGTTGGAACCATAAGGGATTATGCCGTCATGGACAATTGTCAGATCCTGTGGCTCTTCAGTATAAAGTGTAAGGAATGCGCCTCCATGATGGTGGAAAAGGTGATAGGTAACCCTCTTATTACTTGTGTTGTAAGGCCAGCTTGATTGCTGGAGGAAATATTTTCCTGATGCATTACCAAATGCAGGCATGGCAAAATTAGTTGGGAACTCAGTTCCGTAGAGCGGCATGAAATTAGGCCACATATTATCGATTGACCCCCACACATAAGTGTCATTCACAAATGAGTATGAAGTTTCAGAAGCAGCTGTCAGACCAAGTGCACCGGCATTTTGCCCGCCACTGGTATGACGATGGAATTTTTCGGTAAAACATTCACCCGACCAGTTATATTTTCCAGTCAGACAGTTAATCGACATTACAAAGATGAGGTCTTCATTGGTCAGGCCGTTAATACTTGCATTGCTGTATGCCGGTTCACCCCATCCCTGTTCATAACCATGATCTCTGTGGAGCATCATGAATGAGCCATTATTGATGGTGTTGTTGATCATATAGGCATTGCCGCCTGTCCATCCACCTAATGATGAAGGAGCAGCAGGAATGTAACCAAGGCCATTGGGTCCGAAATAATTTACAACTGTTGAAGTATTGCTCGCTGTTGACCAGTTGGTTCCGGGGGTTCCCGAGTAGATGGCATTAATACGGACCGGGTTTTTGTTAAGCTCGTTTTTCCAGAATCCACCAACAGCTTCACCACAGATCTGAAACCAGCGTTCTGTTTGCCAGCCCACAGCAGTGATAGGATTGTAATAGAAATCAGGATTGGTAGGAGGGTTGGTTTCGTAATTGATAAATTTACTGACCATGACATCCAGTTGAGTTGCATCATTTGCAGTGATACGGGCAAATATCATATCAGGCAGATGATCACCATCGACATCGGCATAGATGTTGTCAGAAGCACAATAGTTGTCATAGATAGGAGCAATTACATTATTGCTGATGCTGTATCCGAAATCACCAAGAAGCAATACAGCTGTCGGAGGGATTGTCCAGGTGTTGTATGCATCATTTACATAAGTTTCAATAGCATATGTTGAGTTACCACCAACTTCAGTTAATGTAGCTATATCGGTAAGTATACCCTGTTTGTTACGGAATTCCGCAATTTCTTCGGCTTTGGCAACAAAATCAGCACCGTCGGGTGTGATGATCAGGTATTCACAACCATCAGTCAGTTCGCTGTTTTCCTGCAGCATCCAGTTGTAATCAATTGTTGGAAGAGAACTAAAGTTCATGATGGCATTGGCCATAATAGGATCCCACCAGCGGCTGCGGTAGCGTTGCTCGCCAAATTCTCCGTTCCCACCTTCAAAGACTACTTCAACATCAATATCGCGAAGTACGATCAACTCTTTCGTTATCGGATTATATTGGAAAGGAGTAATACCAAGCATTACCACGTCAACGCCCCTGATCTTTGATGGTTCGGAGAGTTTAACAGGGCTTGCCGGATACAGGGCATCCTGACCATAAATTTCCATGTTCTTTTCGTAGTATAACGGACTGTCGTCATCTTCAAAAGGAATACGCGGAGAAGGAGCCACTTCAATGTTGCTATATGTTTCTGTACGCATGCTCTTGATATTTAAACTTGCGGTAGCTCCGGCAGGAATGGCAATGTACCTTCCTTCGCCAGGGAGGTTAGGCGCACCTTCATCATTTGGCAGAAATACACCGGGCATATTGATCACGGTCATGTCTTCACCATTAATATTCATTGTATTGAACTTGAAACTGTTCACAGAGTGAATAATGTTCACGCCTGCCTTATCTGATGCTGACATTGTGAACCCTTGTTCTGACCAGCTATCATTGTATTTGATCTCATCGGCAAAAATGGCTGATGAAAAGAAAATAGACAGCGCAAAAACTGCGAGTGTGAGTTTGATTGAAGTACTTTTCATTTTTCTAGTTTTGTTTGAGATTATCTGAATTTTTGTGAGTTTTTTAAAATCTGTGCAAAGTTACAAAACTTTATGTCACTAATTAATAACGAATTAACTTTTTCGTAGTGGTTGAAGAATTCGTCCTGAGTGTGCATAAATATATTCCACGGCTTAATTTATTGCCCATATTGTCGGTTCCATCCCAGTTAACTTCATGCTTTCCTGCGCGCAAATTACCCTCAATGATGCTTGTAAGCTTTTTACCCTGGATATTATAAATTTCTATGCTAACCGGCATTTCTTTCTCGAGGGTGAAATGAATGCTTGTATGATCGTTGAAAGGATTAGGATACATATTCCCCAGTGATGCATCTGCCATATTTTGGTCTTCAGGAAGGTCTGTTACAATACCACCGAAGAAGGTCAGGTATTCAAGCATGAGTTTTGCTTTTGTTGAAGGAGTGACGTCATCAACGAGATCACCGAACTCAAATGCACAACCGATGGTTTTATAAGAACCTTCATCGTATGCCACAGCACAACCATAATCAGGATTCGGGCTGGTAAGAATGGTAAAAGCACTTTCCTCCGGAATAATATAATAGTCGTTATAAGGACTTGATCCTCCAAACTCGAAGATCATCCCCTCAGTAAAGGTTCCGGATATACCGCTAATGGTATCATATTCAAACCAGGTATCGAGCACCACCTCAATATTGAACTTATGGTGAATAGGTTGTTGTGGGTCATCATGCCAGGTACGACGGCCTTCCAGGTAAAGCTTTCCTCCTGCATTCAGGTATTGTACAAGCTTTGAACTTTCGATAGAGCTTAACTCATGACCGGTAAAAATTATTCCAAGAGATACAAATATCGATTTGTATTCGCTGAGATCATCCGGAAAACTTGTTGCGTAAGCACTGAAAAGGTCAAGGTCTTCAATTGCCTCCATCATGGCAGGTCCGGAATGGTTGAGTGGGTCAAGATCGAGAATAAGTACAGGAAATTGCCCAACGATCATTTCAAATTCGCCTGTTCCTGAGATACCCATATCGGCTGCGATGTCAAGCGTGAATACAGCATTAAATCCATCCGGTGTAAGATCAGTAGCGGTCACAGTGAAAATAGCGATTTCTGTTGTTTGGCCAGACATATCGCCAAGCATTACAGGTCCTCCATCAATGGTGATGTATTGATTACCACTGCAACTTAATGAAGCCTCAACATTGTAAGCTTCTGAGGAGCCGGCATTTGTTATGGTGCAGGTGATCTCAACTGTTTCGCCAGGATCCAGGCGGCCGTTGGCATTTCCGGCTGCATCATCCAGTGTGAAGTCTACAAATTCCATAGTAGGTGCGTGAGCTTGTATAGCGAACAAACTGTTCCAAATTGAATCACCATCTGTTGCCTCAACATTGAACACGACCAACTCACCATCACCTACTTCCGATGAAAGATCAAAGGCATATTCATCCGTAACACTGGCTGTTTGCAGGGAAAGGATATCGCCGAAATAAGCTGTACTGTCAGTAATGCTAACATATTCATTGGAACAGGAGATGATACCATCAACACCCAGTGCATCAATAAGCCCAACATTTTCAAGGGTGAGTGATAATAAGATAGATTCACCATAGTCAAGGATCCCATCGCCATTACCTGCGATATCATTGATATCATAATCATTATAAACAACATACGGCATATTTGCCGGGATTACATCCACAGGAACATGATAGCGATAGTAATTTTGTTTCGTAACAACGACATCCATGATATCACCGGGGATCAGTGGCGTAATCACAATTGTTTGTGAGGTTCCGTCTGACTCGGCTGTACCCAGGATCTCTCCATTATGTGAAAGGGCAATGAAGGCGCCGGAGTCAGCTGTTACCATGAAGCTTGAGGCTCCTGTGAGAAGAACATTGTTATGCAATACCGTCAGGTTTTGAGGCACTTCAGAATAGAGGGTTTGAAATGCTCCTCCATGGTGGTGAAAAAGGTTGTAGGTAACTTCTTTATTTCCTGTATTGTATGGCCAGCTGGAGTTTTGCAGAAAGTATTTGGCGGCCACATTTGCAAATGCCGGCAGCATTCCTCTTTCTTCTGTGATTGTTGATCCGAACTGAGGCAGGAATTCCGGCCACATATAATCATATATGCCCCAGACGTATGTGTCATTTACAAAGGAGTATGATACTTCAGATGCGGCGATCAGGCCGAGAGCACCATATTCCATCCTGTGGAACTTTTCGGCAAAACATTCAGAGCCCCAGTTATATTTTCCGGTCAGGCAGTTAATGGAAAAAACAAATATCGGATCGTTGGCATTAAGACCATCCAGGCTGCTATTGTTATAACCCGGTTCACCCCAGCCTTGCTCGTACCCGTGGTCGCGGTGCTGTAAGAGAAAAGCACCGTCATTAATAGCATTGTTTACATCGGTTGCATTGCCGCCGGTCCATCCACCGAGTTCTGATGGCGATGCAGGAATATATCCAAGGCCGTTTGGCCCGAATGCGTTCAATACGGCGTTGGTATTTGGTGCTGTTGACCATGGATCAACAGCAGGATTTCCTGCATACACTTCATTGATCCTGATAGGGGTTTTGTCCTTTTCATTTTTAAAGAAACCACCAATACTTTCAGAACAAATCTGGAACCAGCGTTCTGTTTGCCAGCCCAATGCCGTGATCGGGTTATAAAAGCTCTCGTATGTCGGAGGATTATTTTCATAATCGATGATCTTACTGATCATATTTTCAAGGTGGGTATTATCTTGTGCCGTCATCCTGGCCATGACCACATCTGCCATGCCATTTCCATTCACGTCGCCGTAAATATGGTCGGAAGCACAATAGTAATCCCAAATCGGAGCAAGGATGCCATCTCCGGTAGTCCCATAATCGGCCATGATCAGGAAGGCCAGGGGAGGAATTGTCCAGGTGTCATAGGCATCATTGATGAAGTTCTCAATGGTAGCAGTGTTATTGCCACCAACTTCGGTGATGGTGTAGATACCGGTACTGATACCCTGCATATTTCTGAAATTTTTCAAGGTGTCGGCCCAGGCCGTAAAAACAGGATTGTCGGGGCAGATAATTACGTATTCATATCCATCTGTTTTATTTCCTGCCTGTGTAGAATAATCAATAACAGGGAGCGAAGAATAATTCATAAGCTGATCTCTGAGGATAGGGTCAAACCAGCGGCTGCGATAACGATTGTCGCCAAACTGTCCGTTCCCTCCTTCAAAACTTACAGCAAGTTTAACATCACGATAAACGATCAATTCTTTGGTCACTGGATTGTATTGAAATGGTGTTACACCAAGCATAACGGCATCCACTCCCCTGATGGTAGTTTCTTTGGAAAGCATGAAAGGTTCTGCCGGATAAAAGGCATCCACTGAAAAGATGCTCTCATCTTTGTTATATACCAACGGGCCATTATCTGTATCCAGTGGGATGCGTGGAGCAGGAGCCACTTCAACATCAGTATATGTTTCGGTCCGGTACGACAATACACTCAGGCTGGCTGTGGCCCCCTGAGGTAAAGCAATATACTGTCCGCGGCCGGCAAGATCGGGAGCCCCTTCATTATTGGGAATGAAGTTCCCCGGAAGGTGAATGGCTTTCATAGCTGCTCCTTTAACACTCACTTCATCCATAGAAAATTCCTCGATGGAATAGATCACTTCAAGGTATGTTGATGAAGACTGTGTAAGGTTAAACCCTGCATCTTCCCACGAATCTGTGAAAGTCACAGTCTGGGCTGATAAGGAAAAGAATGTTAAAAAAGAAATAAGAACTGCTGTAGTAATTTTGTAAAATTTATTCATGATTAATATTTTTATTCGTCAGGAATTAGTGATAAACGAGATTAGTTATTTACACATTTAGTTGATTAGTAGTTGATTTATAATGATTTTTATTTTGAAAGAATGACCTTTCCGGAATGCTGAAACTGTCCTGTCTTCAAAATATACATGTACATACCATTGGGTAATGGATGTGCACCTGTTGCCCTTCCATCCCATGAAAATGTATGCGCACCTGCTTCGAGATAAGCATCATGGAGGCTTGTTATCTTTTTTCCATTTATGTTGAATATCTCAATAGATACCTCCGCTGTTTCCTGAAGTGTGAAACTGAAATTTATGATTTCACTGAATGGGTTTGGCCAGGTGTTCATCTCAATATTTTGTACCGTAACAGGTACTTCGATATCAGTTAATATTCCGCCAAAAAACTCTAAGATGAGGATCATAAGGTCCTCTTTTGTGCTATTTGAGTTGTCGGAAAGACCGCCAAACTCGAATGAGCATCCAACGGTCTTATATGTACCCTCATCCAGTGCAACAGAATTACAATAGGAGGGTACCTGGTTGCGGAACAACTCAAAAGCATTATCAAGAGGTTCAATCCTGTCGATGTAATTGTTGTCGCCATTATAAGGGTAAGTGAGACCTTCTGCAAAGGAAGCATCCTGTCCGAATATGATTCCAAGGTCGCCGTTGCCATCTTCAATACCGTTTATCTTAAACATGCTATGAACGGGCGTTGCTGGATCATATGCCCATGTATCTCCTCCTTCCATATAAAGCCTCCCTCCATGGTTCAGGTAGTCGGCCAATGCCTGTCCTTCATCGCTATTCAGGGTATAGTTATCAGAATATACACCCAGGCATACGAATACAGCCTGGTATAAATCCAGATATTCGGGGAAGCTTGTTTCATAATGAGCGATGATGTCAAGGTCAGCGATAATACTTTGCATTTCTGTTCCGGAATTGGCATTCCCGTCAAGGTCAATGATAAGGATGGGGTATTTGCCTACAATGAACATGAGGTCAAATGAAGTATTGTACATGCCACTGTTAGCCAGCACATCAATGGTAAAATATACGGTATCGCCATTAGGGATAGCTTCGTCTACTTCAAATGAGAATGTGCCATCTCCTGATTGATTTTGCAACAGCGTTCCATAGTTAGCTGTGTCCTGTGTGATGTTAATATAAGAAGATGTTGTTGAGAGGCTTGCTGTTACATCGTTTGCTGTTACATTTCCGTTATTTCCCAGATTTACGATTAGGTCAGCAGATTCACCCTGTTCCAGATGTCCGTTTCCGTTTTCGTCATCAAGTGTATATTCGTACATCGTAATGTACACTCCCCATATGTGCTCAAGGTCACTAACAGCATCCAGATCAAAGCCTGCATCGGCTGCATTTTGGCTGCCGTCGCCATCATCAAGGATCTTAAAGTACCTTGCTTCTGCCAGGCCTGTTGTGGATAATTCAAATTCAGTTGTTCCGCTGCCTTCACCCATATATATCCATGGGCCATCCGTTGTTTCTCCGGCATAGACTGTATATCCCTCCGGAGAAAAATCTCCTTCAAATATTTTTATTTCAGGTCCCGGCATATCTGCGATGGCTTTTTGCATGTCCACCACGATCCATCCTCCTTTTCCAATAGAATAATTAATCATGTCGGGCTCACCGATCATAGCTGCAGTATTTCCTTCATCAACAGTGTTGTTGCCCGGAATCTGGCTGCTGATCATCCGCCAGGCATACCAGCGGGCCGAGTCGTCAGGTATCAATTGAAAATCAGTAATGGTGCTGCTTAGTTCTGTTACTTCAACACTGTCTGCGGTGGTTTGGGATTCATAGCCGTTGGCCACTACTTTGATCGAATATTTTCCGGGCAGGACATATTTATGATAATCTCCTGCTGTAGAATCCGAATAGGTTTGCATATAATCATTCACAAATACTGTTGCCCGTATGGCTTCACCGGTATTTGCATCCGTAACGGTTCCTTCCAGGCCATAGCCGGCATACTCTATCATGGCCATCATGGATGGATAATTCCAGTTATAATACTGCATGATCTGTGAAGCAGGAGGTTGCTTGAGATAAGAGATTTCCATCGACCAGCTGATAGATCCTGCGATACCATAGTTGCCGTCTTTTGTACTGCCATTGATGGCATACATGCCTGAATTCCCCTGGCCGTATTCAAGGTTTGCATATCCTGATACGCTTGAATACAAATCCGCCAGTTGAAGGATATGGTTCATATCGGCAGGAGTTTCCGGACGATAGCTCCAAGGGCAGGAAATATATTCGGTACCACTGTGGTAGGTAGTATGTACAACAAACTGGTGATCAAAGCTGCAATTTCTGAGGCTTTGTGTTTCTACCTGTGAAAAAGCACCTGTGCTACCACCCCAGGCATCCCACATAAAACCATAGTCGCGGTTCAGGTCAACGCCATTGTTGTTATAGCGGCTCATATTTTCACGCCCGTCAGGGTTGACCATATAATAGATCCATATCTCACGGTTGTCAACCAGGAAAGTGATATCAGGATCGCTGCCATAATTTCTGCAAAGGTCGCGCGCGAAGCGAATACAGTTTTCAGGTCCTCCGATCTCATCACCATGGATACCGCCATCAAACAGGACTTCAGCTTCGTTTTCATCATCACTCACATTATCACTGATCTTCAATGCAGCCAGCTCGCGGTCGCCCATTGATGTGCCATACATAACTTTCTGGCAGATGTCGGGGAATGCTGTTACAAGGCTGTCTGCCAGGTCAACGATTTCCTGATAAGAGTGGTAATCCGTTCTGTTAGTCCAGAACTCATTGTAATACTGATTCAGGTTTTTAATTTTTACCTGGTATTCAATGCCTGCATTGTCAAGCAATTCTATTTCTCTTGGAACGACATAGAGCATGGCGTAGCCAGAAGTATAATCACCATTCAGCTTCAGCCTTGATAATATTTCTGCGGTATATGTATCATTAACTTCCACCTTGATTTCCATTTCGTTATCACGCCAACCCTGGGCTTGAGCTGTAGTGATGAGTATTGCGGTGATCATTGCGATCGTTAAAAAGAACTGTTTCATTATAAGTTTATTGGTTTTCTGTAGTGTTAAGCAGTGAATTAGTAAAAACTTTTCGCTGGTATGACGAGAATCGCAAAACTAATAATATAAATTATATAACAGATTATATTAGTTATAAAAAAGAAACAATTAAAAGGGGAAAAGGTTGTTGGGGATGGTGGTTATGGATTGCAGGCAGGCAGTAGGCAGTATGCAGTAGGCAGTATGCAGTAGGCTGGCGGGCCAATTCAACCAATTCAACCAATTCAACCAATTCAACCAATTCAACCAGTTCAACCAATTCAACCAATTCAACCAATTCAACCAGTTCAACCAGTTCAACCAACTCACCAAGCTAGTATTTTTTCACTTCCGCTTCACCACGGATCACACGATAGCCATTCATGGCCAGGGCTTCCATCTCATTTTCGCCAGGATAGATAAAAAGTGGTGCAAAGTGGTGTACACGCTTGTGGATGCGTTCGCAGAACCATTTATCATAGGCTACGCCTCCGGTAACAAGAATGCCGTCAATATCTCCTTCAAGAACGGCTGCCATCTCACCGATGGCTTTTGATACCTGGTAAGCCATGGCATCGTAAATGAGGATTGCTTTTTCATCACCTTCACTGACCATTTGTTCTACTTCGTAGGCACTATTGGTGCCAAGGTAAGCTGTAAGCCCCCCCTGACCGATAAGCATCTTTTTAACTTCTTCAAGGGTATATTCACCACTAAAACAAAGGTTTACGAGTTCAACTATTGGCACGGATCCGGCTCTTTCCGGAGAAAAAGGCCCTTCACCGCCAATGGCATGGTTTACATCTACAACCCTGCCTTTTTTATGTGCACCTACTGAGATCCCACCGCCCAGATGGGCAATGATAAGGTTAAGGTCTTCATACTCCTTATTCTGTGATTCGGCATGACGTCGGGCAGTGGCCTTCTGGTTCAGGGCATGAAATACTGAATGGCGCTTAAATAACGGATGCCCGGCAATGCGGGCCACATCTTCCATTTCGTCTACTACCACAGGATTAGCAATATAAGCTTTTGCATTGGGCAGTTCATGGGCAATATAGTCAGCGATCAAGCCGCCAAGATTACTGGCATGTTCACCCAGGGGACTATTCTTCAGGTCTGCTTTCATCTTTTCATTGATAGCGTATACACCAGAAGGGATAGGCCTTACCATCCCGCCACGGCCCATCACAATATGTATATTCTCAATACAGATATTTTCTTCCTTTAACACCTCATGGATCACGTCTTTTCTGAACTCGAACTGATCAGTGATCTTTATGAATGGAGCCAGTTCTTCATTACTGTGTTTGATATTCTTCGTGAAGATCTGCTCTTTGTTCTTAAAGACCGCAATTTTTGTGGAGGTAGACCCCGGGTTGATGGCAAGGATCAATATATTTTCCATTTCAAAAGATTTAGAACAGTATTAATAGCTTAGTGAACAGCTGCAGCCAGACAGATGCTGTCAAGTTTTGAATCTTCAGAGTCGGACCTTGAAGTAAGTACAATAGGTGCTGATGCACCAAGGACATTAGCTGCTACTTTGGCATTGGCAAAAAAGATAAAGGCTTTATAAAGTACATTTCCGGCCTCAATATCAGGCAGCAACAAAAGGTCGGCCATTCCTGCAACATTACTCTTGATTCCCTTATGTTCGGCAGCTTCTGCAGAGATGGCATTGTCGAAGGCCAGGGGGCCATCGATCAGGCAATTGGGTATCTGACCACGGTCAGCCATTTTTGATAACAGGGCAGCATCAAGGGTTGCCGGCATCATTTCGTTTACCAGCTCCACTGCCCCAAGGACTGCAATCTTGGGCTCTTCAATGCCGAGTTTATGTAAAAACTCAATAGAGTTTCTCAGTATGTTGACCTTTGCAGTCAGCTCAGGAGCAATATTCATTGCTACATCGGTGAGGGCTATTAGCTTATGGTGATAGGCGGGGACTTCAAAAATGGCGATGTGTGACAGGATGTTATTTTTTCTTAATCCCCATTCTTTATTCAGGACACCTTTAAGGAGAACAGCGGTTCCTACATTGCCTTTCATCAATATGTCAGCATCACCAAAGTGAACAAGTTTTACAGCCTTGGCTACAGACTCTCCGAGATTGGTTTCGTCAATGACCTCAACCCTGGAAAGATCAAGTTCCAGCTTGTCGGCAATACGATGCATCTTTTCCTTGTCCCCAACGAGAATGGGGTCAACGATTTTCATCTTGGCTGCATTGAAAACGGCCTCCAGGGAGTGTTCATCATGTGCTGCAGCAACCACCAGTTTTTTCTTTGGTGATTTTTTTACGATCTCACGTAATTCTGAAAGATTTTTCAACATATCTGTAATTTTTTACTGTCTGTGCTAAGTAATTGATTTTTAGTGATAAAAATACAATTTATTATTTTACGCCGCAAAAGTAGAAAAGTTAGTACAAAGTACAAAGCAATTACAACAATTCCTGTACCCAGCACCCGCAATCCATAATCAATCCGCATAGAAATCTATCATCCGCTGAATGGCCCTTTTACAAACCGGGCAAAAGGCATCATATTTTACTGATTTCATGGTGCAGTCGATATAAGGCCGGTAAACGCCTTTGGCTACATAGCCTCCTCCTTCATAAACACCGATTGTATTTTCATTTTCTTCTGTAGCAGGAGTTGGAACAGGTGTTGAATGGCTGACCATGTTTTGCCATTTTCTGTTGAAGCCCACTAGTGTGGTAATGTTTGGCTCCCAAGGTTCTGCGTCAAGCGGATAAAAATCTTCTACCGCAACCTCCGATGTATAGTATTCATCAGCCAGCCCGGCGAAAGCATGCCCAAACTCGTGCTGGAAAAGAAAATCTCCTGTCGGGTTGTCGCTGGTACCCAGACTATAGAAGTTGTAGATTCCTCCACCTCCGTATTTTTCATGGTTCACAAGGATAAAGATTTGATCGTAGGGTGCATTGGCGGCAAGATCACGTACACTTTTCATGTCTTTAGTGGTCAAATACCTTTCCGAATCAAAGGTGTAAAAGTTCGTTCCGACTACAGTATTTTTCCAGATGTCTTCGCCAGGCAGATCAGTGCCACTATCTTCCGAAACTGATTTCACAGCCCAGATATTGATCTTATCCTTGTTTTGTTTATATGGATCAGCTTCAAGAATATAGCCTTTGAAGCGTTCACAATCTTTGTCGAACTTGTCCATCTCTTCAGCAGTATACCCTTCTGCAATGATTACGATGTCGAGTTTTTTATTATGTTTTCCTGCATAATGCACCTTGGATCTTTTGAATTTATTTTTTGTTTTTTTTTGGATATTACGGGTTTTCGGATCAACTTTCAGGATGAATTCCTTACTCCAGGATAGATCTTTATTACGACTGTAGAATACAATGTTCACTTCATTTTTGGGAAATGGAAAGATCACGGACTCATCAAAGTTGGCACAAGCCGTTTCTGCTTCTTTTGTCGATTGGTATTCCCTGAAAAGCGAAGAATAGCCTCTTGAATAAAGTAACTCATTGGTTGCGGCATCATATACTTCAAATTTATAGTTGCCGTAATCGAATTTATCGATCAGGTTTGTCTTGGACCCTCCCCAGTATTTCTCAACAAACAGGGTGTCGAACAAATAATATTCAATCTGTGCACTGCCTGAGTGCTCATAGTCGATCCTCAGTGTTTTATTTTTGAAATGATCTTTGAACTGTGCCTGAGTTCCTATGGTCAGGATCAGTAAGATCAGGGTAATAACTTTTTTCATGACAATAATTTGTGCCGTGAAAATACGAAAAATTCAGGTATGCCCCGCACCTCACCCCCGACCCTGCATACTTCCTCTAAAACCATCCGAGCTTAAGCGAGAAATGTCCATTGAAGCCACGAAGTGTGTCTTCTGCCTCTTCGCGATTATTCATCATAGACATATCATTCCTCAAAGCTTGCAATTTCAGAAAATTATTCAACATTCAATACCCAAAATTCAAAACTTTTTAGTATATTTGAAGCAGAATTAGTAAACTGCTCCTCAGTTGGTTAGTTACATAAATATCCTGCCTTCACTGCGGTATCTGAATATCAAGGACCGTGACGGTTACACGAGTGTATAATCAATAACCGCAATTTTTCTATTTATTATTCTTGTAAAATTATTGCATTATGAAGCTGCCATATGCTGAATCCTATAAAATCAAGATGGTTGAACCCATCAAAAAGAGTACGCCCTCTGAACGTGTCAAATGGATCAGGGATGCTAAATATAATTTATTTAACCTGAAAAGCAGTCAGGTATTCATTGATCTGCTTACTGACTCCGGTACAGGGGCTATGAGTGATCGGCAGTGGTCGGCCATGATGCTGGGAGATGAAAGCTATGCTGGAGCCTCCTCATATTTTAAGCTCAAGGATACCATAAAAGATATACTGGGATTTGATCATTTTCTCCCTACACACCAGGGCCGTGCTGCTGAAAATGTGCTTTTTTCAGTATTGGTTAAGGAGGGCGATATTATTCCGGGCAATGCTCACTTCGACACTACGAAGGGTCATATTGAATTTCGAAAAGCCAAGGCTGTCGACTGTACGATTGATGAGGCATTTGATACCACCCTGGATCATCCCTTCAAAGGAAATATTGATATCAGGAAGCTGGAGAAAGTCATTGCCGATACTCCAAGGGAAAAGATACCTTTCATCATTTTAACTATCACCTGTAATTCTGCCGGCGGACAGCCAATGTCAATGGCAAATATCAGTGAAGCATCTGCCTTGGCGAAGAAACATGGTATCCCGGTGGTATTTGATTCAGCCAGGTTTGCTGAAAATGCTTACTTTATTAAGATCCGCGAGGAAGGTTATCAGGACAAAAGCATCAGGGAGATTGTAAAAGAGATATTCTCGCATGCTGATGCCATGACAATGAGCAGTAAGAAGGATGCCATTGTAAACATGGGAGGGTTTATTGGAATTCGTAGTGAGGACCTTTTCCGCAAGGCTTCTGTATACAACATTCTTTTTGAGGGATATGTTACCTATGGCGGTATGTCGGGCCGGGATATGAATGCACTGGCACAGGGACTATATGAAGGAACTGAATTTGAATATCTTGAAAGTCGTATTGGCCAGGTGGCAAGCCTTGGACAGATGCTTATGGATTATGATATTCCGGTTCAATTCCCATTTGGTGGGCATGCCATTTTTGTTGATGCAAAGCGATTTCTGCCACAGGTACCACGTGAGCAATACATTGCGCAGACACTTGCCATAGAACTATATCTGGAAGGTGGTGTGCGTGGTGTAGAGATCGGCACCCTCCTGGCTGATCGTGACCCCATTACACGCGAAAACAGGTACCCTGACCTCGAATTACTCAGACTCGCCATTCCACGCCGTACCTATACGCAAAATCACATAGCATATGTGGCTGCTGCCCTGAAAAATGTTTATGACCGCCGTGATAAGATCAGCGATGGCATGCGAATAATTCAGGAAGCGCCGATAATGCGGCATTTTACGGTGGAGTTGGAGAAGATTTAGAACATTCGTAAACCAGTTGGTGTTGCATATCTTGGCAATAGCGTTGACAGCAATGTGCTGACATCCGTGCTTTCGGTTGATTCGCAGGCAAAATCTCTTATCGCTGCCATACTTGCGCCGCTATTTGGTATCTTTGCTGATCTGTACGGTCTTGGATGGAGTATTGCCATTGTAAGTGCGGTACTGCTGATCTTTACACCTGTGATCCGGCTTAAACATGGAAGAGGATAATTGAATGGAAATACTATATGTCATACTAATTACACTACCCATTGCCCTTGTAGCTTTCAGTGCCGCTTTCTGGGGAGGGGTTTACCGCTGTTTGTGCTTAAGTGAAAAACTAAAAATGGCTGCTTCTTTTGCCATATTTCAAACCGGTTTCTTTTATCTGGGTATGTGGTCAGGAAATTCATTCGCTAACAGCCTCGGATGGCTTGCGATACCATTTGCTGAAGCCATCATTATGCTTACCGGCATAAAACTCATTTACGGAGCATTTAAGACAAGGCCGGAACAAAAATCTTATAATCTTGCCAGTAACAGTGAACTCATCGCTGTTTCTTTTGCTGCAGGGCTAAATGCTTTTATGATAGGGCTTGGAATAGGCCTGCTCCGGCCAATAAATGTGAATTTATTATACTTTATCCCTGTACTTGTAGTGCTCCTGGCATATATTGGTGACTATCTGGGCAAGCAAAACGGGAGAATTATTTATACTACCTTTGCAGGGCTTGTGGCAGGCCTGTCTCTATTAGCCCTGGGCACTGTTTTTGCCCTTGTGCTGCAGGAAATTATCTGATAAATATTTGTTAGATGAAATATGTTAAAATAGTGTTGCTTTTTGCATTTGTCGTGATGCTTCTGAAGTTGGGGGCACAAATTCCAACAGGCTATTACAACGGAACAGAAAACATATATGGTGAGGATTTGAAATCCGTTTTACACGATATTATCGATGGGCATGATGCACCATCATACAGTGATCTCAGGGATTATATACTTCCGGAATCGGATGAAGATCCGGAGAACGCCAATAACGTCATCCTTTTATATACTGGCAGATCTCAGGCAAAAGGAACTTTTGGGGGAGGTGTTAACGACTGGAATCGCGAACATGTATGGGCTAAGTCGCATGGCGATTTCGGGAACGACCCGCCATGCGGAACAGATGCCCATATGATCAGACCTACCGACGCTTCGGTAAATGCCGATCGCGGCAATAAAGACTTTGATGATGGAGGACAGCAGCACTCAGAAGCAACGGCTTGCTATTTCACAGATTACACCTGGGAGCCTCGTGATGAAGTTAAGGGGGATGTAGCCCGTATGATCCTGTACATGGATGTACGCTACGAAGGGGATAATGGAGAGTTGAACCTTACAGTGGTAGAGGAGGTGAATACATCACCAGCTCCGGAGCATGGCAGGCTCAGCACTTTGCTCGAATGGCATGAAGATGATCCTCCCGATGCTTTTGAGGTGAACAGAAATAATGTCGTGTATTCATATCAGGGGAACAGGAATCCTTTTATTGACCATCCCGAATTTGTGTATAATATCTGGGGAGAGTCGGCAGAGATATCTGAGCTCCACCCCTCTGGTGGTGTTAAGCATTATCCAAACCCTGTTGTAAATGAGCTACATGTGAGATTTCCCTTTCCCTTGGGAAAATCGAAAAAATATCAAATAATAAATGCTGCAGGGATAAAACTGGTGTCTGGTACATTTCAGGCTTCTGACGAATTTGTAATTGATTGCAGCAGCTTCCCGGCAGGCATATATATTCTTCAAATCAACAATCAACAATCGACAATCAACAATCAACAATCGACAATCAACAATCAACAATCGACAATCAACAATCAACAATCGACAATCAACAATCGACAATCGACAATCAACAATGTCTATGTTTCTCCCTTTATAAAAACAAAATAAAATGACAAGGATAAGGATCACCAAAGTTTTTGATTTTGAGATGGCTCATGTCCTCAAGGACTATGACGGACCATGCCGGAACATTCACGGGCATTCATATAAACTGTATGTAAGTGTAATAGGGACACCTATCAGTGATGAAAACTCCCCCAAAAAAGGGATGGTGATGGATTTTAAAGACCTTAAAGGCATTGTAAAAAAGCACATTGTGAAGCGTTTCGACCATGCGCTGGTAATGAACAAATCAACATCCCCTGATTTGATTGAGAGTATTACAGCAAATGAGCAAAATCTTATTCTTGTTGACTATCAGCCAACAAGCGAAAACCTGATTACTGATTTTGCTTCTATCATAAAATCGCATCTTCCGTCGAATGTTAAATTACACAAGCTGCAACTCTGGGAAACAGCCACTTCCTGTTCTGAGTGGTATGCAGAGGAAAATTAAGAAGACCACCCTCAGGCTTTCGCCGGGGTGATACCCAATCATTTTTACCGGACTAAGGATTCACTTTAATGAAGGTTCTCATTAAAGGTTTACTTCCTTCTGCCTGTATGCGCACGTAATACACACTTTCGGGAAGATTGCTTATGTTCAGTTCAACGGTGTTGAGCCCTTTTATGAGGGTTTCTTGCTGAATGATCATTTGCTGTCCGAGCTGATTATAAACAGATATCCCGACATTCAGTGCCTTTTCGGCAGAAACATTCAGCCTGATCTGTGAATTTGCCGGATTGGGATACATGGCGCCGAGCAGTGAGACTTCAGAATATTCTTCAACAGATAAACTTGCGATTCCATTATCGATAAGAATGCTTATTTCAATGGAAGCATCATCTTCGCTCAGTGTAACCAGAAAACCTGTTGTTTCTATCCCAACCATCTCCGGATATACATAATAGGATCCATAGGCCAGGGAATTGAACCCGAACAAGCCATTTTCATCTGTATGCACATACATCAGCGGCTCCATGCTTTCACTTAAAAGAAGGATTTCCACACCCTGCATAACAACTTTGGTATCGTTGTTATAAACCACACCTGAAATACTTCCGTTTCCTGTTGCAGCAGCAGTGCTTTCCTGCATAATGATATCGTGTACAATCGTGCCGGGGCATTCTTCTTCTGTAGCAGTCTGTGCTCCTTCCCAATAAATGGCATCGTAATGATATGTTGGTACATATTGTCCGAAATATGAAGATTGTTGTGAAAGGTCTGCCTGGACGTAAAAACTTAATCCATTACCGTGATTAACATTTTCAAACAAATAATTACCGTTATTATCAAAACTTACTGTTGCAACAGAAACGATATTACTATTTATAGCATCAAATGCTGTCAGGTACACCTGGCCGGCATCAGCATGTGTAGCAGTATCAATAAAAACGTTTCCGCCAATACAATAGCTAATGTCAGAGATAAAGATGGAATCATAGCTATATGCCACACAAGTGTCGGCAGCGTTTATAATGGACACAGTAGCAAGTGTAACGGCAAATGTTCCTGTAGATCCGTAGGTATGCGTAATATCCTGGCCATTTGCAGTGTTTCCGTCCCCCAGATTCCATGTAAATGTTGAATTTGCACTTACATTTAATTCGTCTGAAAATGCCTCACCATGAAAGTTAAATGTAAAAATGTCAGCACCGGGTGTATGTGTAATAACATTGTAGCAATCCACCGGTGGTGGAACATTAGTTACATTTACATCGGTACAAATTGTGCTGGTGCATCCGTTGTTTTCATTCGTTATCGTCAGGCATACTGAAAAGATGCCGTCTTTAGGGAAAATATGTGTAGGGTGCTGTTCAGTTGAATATGTGGAGTCACCAAAGTCCCAGTCCCAAAGTGTTGGATCGCCGGTTGAGAGATCTGTGAAATTGACAGAATATGGTTGAGAACCAAATTCCCAGGTGTACAGCGCCTGACATGTTGGAGCATTTCCAACATATACATCACGGCAGCTCTCAAATATACAGGTATCCCCACCCAGGAAGACATAAGTAGTTGTTAAGCATACCGGAATAGTTGTCCCGGCTGGTTCGAAGGTATGAGTGATAGTTTGTCCGGTACCGGTACTTCCATCTCCAAAATCCCAACTGTATTCGATAGCCTGTTGTGTTGTGTCAAGCATAAATCCTTCAAAATCAAATGTGAGAAGGTCATTGGTAGTATAAGTGAAATCACTTTCACAAATATCACCTCCCGGGATGTCGACCAATATTTCCAGACAATAAGTATCATCACAATTGCCTGTGGTATCACTTATGGTCAGGCATACATTATAACTTCCGCCAAGGGCATAAACATGCATCGGGCTTTGAAGGTTTGAAGTACTACCATCACCAAAATCCCAAGACCATAGTGATGGGCTCCCGGATGAAAAATCTGTAAAATACCAGGTGTCAGGAGATCCGGGAGAAGGATTCGCAAAAAAGTATGCGGCGCATTCTGGCGGAACCCCAACCTGAATATTCTGACAAGAAGTATCATTGCAGGGATTGCCTAAGGAATCATAGGTTTCTGTATACAGGCAAACTTCAAAAGTATTGACACCCGGAGATGTATATGTATGTGTTACTACCTTTCCGTTTGCTGTAGCGCCGTCACCAAGATCCCATGTAAACATAGCCTGGCTCGGCACCACCATAAACCCCTGGAAGGTAAAAGTAACACTATCATGCTGTTGGTAAAGGAAATAATTCTCACAATCCTGAGAAGATAAGGATAAACTAAAAATCAATGCAATGAAAGAAACAAAGGTTTTCTGTAACATGGGCCCGATATTAAATATGGTTTGTTAATATTTTTTAATGATCAATCTAGTGGAAGACAAAAATAACAGCTAAAGTTGAATGTTTTTAGTTTTTTATAAATTTTTTAATCAGGTGTTGTCTTTGACCATCCCAGTTTATACTCATCATGTATAGTCCCGGACTAAGATTATTGACGGGAATCACTATATTATCCAGTCCCTCTTCAATTATTCTTTCACCATGGTATACACTTTGCCCGGTCATATTAATGATATTCATGGAAAGCAGTAATGGTTTTCTGGCAGATAATTGCAAAGTAAGATTATTAATCACCGGATTAGGATACAATGAATACATCTGAACTGCTGCATCCGGCTCTTCAAGGCCGAAGGGTGAAGCATTATACATTTCAATTAATATGGTATCGTTAAGGGGGAATTCTTCAGTAATAATAACAGATTCGGGCTGTGACCAAATGCCTGCTACATCAGCATGAAGCAGGTAACTTCCCAGTGCGATGCCGGTGAATTCAAAGCCCCCGTACTCATCTGTGACAGTCCATTCCAGAGGCGTGGAATTTTGATCTGCCAGGATAACAGGGACTTCGTGGAATGAGGAATGAATTTCAACTCCCTGCCTGTCTCCGGATACGACCCTGCCACGCAGTATCCCCGGCCCTGGTCCCACATGTTGTACCTCCCAAAGTGAAGTGTTCATTTCATACATGTCATCATTCAGCGTAAAAATATCTGCCTCCTGCCATCCCATCACTCCCGGGAAATAAGAAGGTATAAAGTCTTCATAGTGGTCTGAGCCCGGACTGAGGCTTATCCTGATCATGTAGTTTAATTCCATCATGTTGGAGAACCAGTAATAGCCCAGTTCATGAAATTCATTTGTATCTACAGCTACAACTCCCTGATTGCTTTGCTGCCTGTATAAGATCGCAATGCCGGTATCCCCTGAGGGGTAAGGGTTATTGATCGGATTTTCACCTATAAAGGCCAATCCGCCTAGCTGGAAATAATCTGCTGTTTGAATGAGCATACAATAAGAATCACTACATCCCGGATAATTGCTGTTCCAGGTAGTAAGGCATATTTCATAGGTGCCGGCATCATCATACACATGCACAGGATCTTGTTCATGTGAGATATTACCATCTCCAAACTTCCAGAGCCATCCGTCAGGATTTCCGCTGCTCATGTCATAAAAATTGTATTTATACATCACATTACTTGCTGAATCAGCAACAGCAATAAATTCAGCCTCACAGTGGATAGAATCTTCTAGGACAATTGTTTCACAGATGAAGTGCAGACAAGTCTGGCTTGTGTCACTGTTTTCTACTTTTAAACATACAAGGTATTCTGATGGCTGTGAATAAGTGTGTACAGGATTCCTTTCATTGGAGATCGTTCCATCGCCAAAATCCCACTCCCAGTCGGTGATATTTCCTGTTGAAGCATCGTAATAGTGAACCATCAGGGGGTTCTCTTCATCGATGCTATAATTGAATGTAGCTTCACAGTCGAGGGAGTCCGGAATAATCACTGTTTTACAGATGGAGTCAGAACAAGTGTACAGGCTGTCTGCATGTTCAATGATAAGACAGACATTGTAAGTTCCCGGATCATAATAAGGATGTACGGGATGTTGTTCGGTGGAGGAGGTCCCATCACCAAAATCCCATAACCAGGCGTCAGGATATCCTGTTGAGAGATCTGTAAACTGAACGTAAGTTGGAGTTGTTGGAACGTAGGTTATTTCAAAATCCGCCTGGCATTGCTGTTGTACTACCACAGTATCACAATAAACATCATAGCAGTTGATGTCATCGCTGATAGTAAGGCAGACATAATATATCCCGGTCTCACTGAATGCGTGCATAGGATTATATTCTCCTGATGTTGTGCCATCACCGAAATCCCACATCCAGGTGCTGAACTCACCCGTTGATTGATTATGGAATTGGATAGTTGAATTAAAACCAGGTAATTGTTCCCAGGTAAAATAGCTCGTGCAGTCAAGGGGCCCCGGGCTGTATGCTGTTATCCAGAGCGGCAGTGTCGCAAAGATGAATGCTAATGTCAGGATTTTATGCTTCATATTTAAGTTATTTCATTAAAAGTGAAAATAGATCCCTCCCCTGATGCCAAACGCATAAGGTGATCTTGCTGAATACTCTGAAGTGCTTGAATACACTGATTTAATGTATTGCCTGTAAAAGGGCTCCAGTGTAAACCTCAGCTGTCGGTTAATATGGTAGTTCATTCCCAATGAAGCAGAATATTGCCAGTTGCTCCTTAGCCTGTCTGGATAATGCCTTATCACTTCAATCTCATCAACATCGTTGCCCTGGTAAGGGGCTTCCGGAACATCCTTATATATCTGTATTGAGAATAATATACCCAGTTTCATATCCAGTGAAAAACGGTCCTTCTCAATAATCCTGTATCCCATTCTGACCGGAATCTGAAGGTATGCATACTTATTTGTATTTTCTTCAATCCTGTAATGCTCAATGCTATCATAGATGCTTTTTAGGCTGGTTTCAAATAGTATGGAATCAGGATTTTGTGGATCTATGCTAAATGAATTCACATTGACAAAATATCCGATGCTGTCAAATGTTGAGTATGTAATGCCATATTTTGCACTTTCTGATGTGTAATTGGCACCAAGCCCGCCTTCCATGATAAACCTTGATTTTTCGTAAGCGGCAGTCAGTTCCAGTGAATAATCATTGCGGTTTTGACCATCGGGATAAATATTAACAGCCGGGCTTACACCAGCACCAAAAAGCAAATCAGCTTTTTTTGTGTAACCATCTTTAATGCTCAGATCAAAAACAGGATCCTTAAAAGTCCTGGTTTCACCGAATTCCATCTCAATAGGTTCATCAAATTCAATAAGTGCGATTCTGTATTCAAGCAGGTCCAGCTTTTCATATTCAGGGGATGAAATTTCGGCAGCTTGTGCTTTCTCATCCGAGCTCTTCTCATCCGGATGTTCTGCTTTTTCTATGGCTTCCGTTGACGGCAGAGTTGATCTCAAATCCGTGGCTTCCGGTGTTTTAATATTGTCATTAGTATTTTCGTTCACCGGTACTGCTTCGGTTTCTGAGTTTATTGCCTTGCTTACAGGATCTTTGGAAGATTGCTCCTCACCACCGGCAGTAATTTCCGTATGGCTGGCTGAGGTATTTGAGATTTCGGCAGCAGTCTCAGGCATCAGTTTGTCAGAGATGATACTGGTATTCAAAAATAAAGAGAGTACGCCAATAGCAACGGCAGATACCAGGAACATGAGCATGTTTCCACCGCTTGTTGAAGGAACATGTGACGATAATGAAGCCCATACACTTTTTGTTGGCTCTATCTTATGCCCGCTCAACGACTCATTAAAGAGTTTGTCAATACTATGCTTTCGTTCATCTTTCATTTCGAACGGATATTGGGTTGCAAATTATATTTTTGCTGCAGTTTTTGCTGCAATTGGCGCCTCGCTTTAGCCAGTTGAGATTTTGATGTATTCACAGAAACACCCAACTCTTCAGCAATCTCTTTGTGCGAATAATTTTCAAATACATACATATTAAACACAAAACGGTACCCATCAGGTAAATCCTGTATCAAGCTTAATAATTCAGATCGTGAAGGTGCATTGCTGTAAACGCCGTTATCGTCATCATCTCCGGGCATGTCTACTATTTCGTCTACTCCGGATTTAAAATAATGCTTAAGATTAGCATGATAATAACTCAATGAAGTATTAATCATAATCCGTTTAATCCAGCCTTCAAAAGAGCCCTCTCCCCTGAATTTATCAATGTTGGAGAATACTTTGATAAACCCTTCATGGAGTATATCTTCTGCCTCCTCTCTTTGCTTACTGTAACGCATGCAAATACCAAGCATGGTAGATGCATATTTCTTGTATAGCAAGCCGAAAGCATTTCGTTCTCCTGATTTGCAGCCTTCTAATATTTCCTGATCTGGAACCATCAAAAAACTTAACTGTTTTTAAGACTGTCAGATACACTAAAGGTTGCCTGCATTAATATATAATACTAACAGACATATATTCCTTCAATTTCACCGGCATTAAAAAAGGCATCCCTGTAATACTAACGGATGCCTTTTTCTAGATTAATACTGAAGCCATTAATTGACTTTTATAAACGGTTTAATATGTTTTTCATTTCCTGTCAGCACCATCACACGATACATCCCTGATGAAAATTGGGATAAATCAAATTGAACAGTGTGCTTGCCTGATATATAATAATCCATTTGTTTATCTACTACCTGTCCGTCTTGATTAAGAACAAAGAATTGAACCTGAGATGCTTTTGCAATATTAAACTCAAGCCTGGTCAATGACCGGGCGGGATTCGGATAGAGCTCGCCAAGTCCGGCAATGGTATTCACGGGTACTTCGATGCCATATGACATCTCATCATCATAAACAACAATGCTAAGGTTCTCAATGGAAGGATTACTTGCAGATAATGTAATGCTTGTCGGATAAGTATACTTCCCCGGGACTTCAGCCAGTACCTTATAAGTGCCATACGGAAGTTCTATAAACTCAAAGCCTCCCTCTTTATCCGATTTGATATATGTAAGGCAATTATCTGCCTCATTAAATAATATGACTTCAACATTGTTCAGAGCTGCATTGTCCTTGTCTTCCAAAGTAACGATCCCGTCAATTGTACCATCTCCGCTTGTATATGTATAATTAGGGATCATTTGAATATCATAATTATGATTATTGGCAGTAAGGTTTATTGTTTGTGCCTTTGTCCATAATAATTCATCACCGTAATAGGTGGGGAGATATTCTCCGGCATTTACTGAATTTGTTGAGGGGAATGTCTTAACTTTATAATCACCTTCAATTAAAGCGTGATAGCCATAATAGCCGTACTGATCAAATTCGGTGGTGTCGATGGGGATGAACTCGTCATTTTCGATTTTATAAAGGTATGCCAGACCGATATCAACAGGAAAATAACCTGCAAAAGCCTGTCCGCCAAAATCAAAATATTGCCGCATGCCGGCACCCACTTTTTTCACGATGGTGCTTGTCCTGATATCATTAGTGATCGCATCGTTTGATACAGTAAGTACGACATCATATATGCCTGCGTTCATGTATCTATGCTGAGGATATCGTTCTGTAGAAGCGGTACCGTCACCAAAATCCCAGAACCAGGAAACAATCCCTTCACCAATGGATTCATCCAAAAAGAGAAAGCTCAATGAGTCGAGTGTAACAGTATCTTTCAGGACTTCAAAATTTGCCTGAAAGTCGGTTAAAGTATTAGGGTCAATGATCTCAAGGCCTGTATTCATATGGTATTCAGAATACCAGTTAAACCTGAAGAATTCTTCTTTTTCATATTCTTCACTGAATTCATCAAAGGTGTAGATAATAAGTGACCCGTCGATAACAGCAGTGCTGATGGTATCGTAGAAAAACCCGTATGCATCCGTATAAGCAGCAAGAAAGTAATTAAATCCCCCGTTGTATTCTGAATTTGATTCAATGTATACCGCCTGTCCCGCAACAGGTGCCCCGTTTTCAATATTAGTGATCTGCCCTGCCAGGTAAATGTAATTTGCATTTTCCTGGGCGAAGGTTGTTGTAATGGAGATGACCAGTAGCATCATAAAAGGCAACAGAAGCTTATTAAGCCAGGGCTTTTTCGGGCTGCGGGCCTGCCTCAAGCGGAGCGGAAAACGGGGGTGATATAGTTTCATGGCCGGGTTCATTAAAAGTTAAATAGTAGTCCTGTCCTTAATCCCAGGGAGTAAGGATGGCGGGTGCTTATATATTTACGTTCGTATTGTGAATTCAGGTAATACCTGAACGTTGGTTCTATTGCGATACTCACCTTATTTGACAACTGGTAAGTCATCCCTGCACTAAAAGCAAATTGCCAGTATGTATTTACCCTTGAGGCCATTTGCTGATCGAGTCCAATGATCCTGTCATTGCCTGCATCCGGGTGTGGGATGTTCTCTCTCATAAGAAGTGAGAAAACCGGACCACCTTTCACAAACCATCCAAAACGATCAGTTTGCTTATGGAAGCCTACATAAACCGGAATCTGCAGATAGGTGTAATGATTTTTTGTTTTTTCAAGCTTGTAGGTGCTGATTGAATCGTACACATTTACTACATTGGTATGGTATGTAGGAACAATGGAGCCGTTGTTAAGGGTGTCATAAGTAACATTATACACATCATCATAGGATCCCAGGAATTTTTCATAATCGATATTATATTTCCCGTCATCAGATGAGAAGGAAAGTCCCAGTCCGGATTCAATAAAGAATTCATTCTTAGTCCATTTCAGGCTCGCATCAAAAGTATAACTGCGCTGGTTAGGGATGGAATCATCAGCATAAAAGCTTACCAGGGGAGTAAAAAACATACCCCACTGCCATGAAGCTTTGCGGTTATATCTTTGTTCGTCATTGTTCACCCCTGCGAATCTGGGATGATATTTGCTGTCGCGTACACTAATGTTTTTTGTATCGGCTGTTTTCAGAGAGGTGTGAACAGAGAATGACCTTCTGGATTTCATCTTTGCCAGGTGTGATCCTTCACTGAATGAAGGCGCATAATTCGTATTGGCAGATACGGCATGCAGGGTGTAATGTTGTATATCTGAGTCTGATGTTCTGTCTTTTTCGTTTGCAGGAATATTTATATTGACTGAGGGCTGTGCGGTGTTTGAAAAATTGCTGGTCTCGAGTGCTTCGGGAGCTGCAAACACAATAATGCTGTCAGATTGGGGAGCATCTTTCATAATGCTGAATCCTAAAAGGCCGGAGATGAGCACAAGGGCGGCCAGCATAGCAAGGTTAACCGGGTTTACAGAACCACCATTCTTCCCATGCAACTCATGATGGACATTGTTCCATACGGTTGCAGGTGGTTCAGCTTCAAAACCGGAAAACTTGCTTTGAAACAGCGTGTCCAGGTATTTGTTTTCTTCAGTCACCTTTAACTTTGTTTTTAAGTTTACCCTGAAGGACACCCTTTGCCCGCGATAATTGCGATTTTGAGGTGTTTTCAGAGATATTCAGCATTTCGCCAATCTCCTTATGCGTATATCCTTCAATAACGTTGAGGTTGAATACCATGCGGTAACCGTCAGGGAGCTCCTGTATATATCCCAGTAACTCTTTGACCGACAACTTGTCGATGGCACTCTCTTCATCATGATTGATGGGCTCGGTCTGCTCAAGGCTGATGTCTTTCTGGTATTTAACCTTCTTCTTATAAAAGTTAATGGCGGTATTTACCATCGTTTTCCGGATCCAGCCTTCAAGCGACCCGTCACTTCTATAATCTTTCAGATACCTGAATACCTTGATAAAGCCTTCCTGCAAAACGTCCTCTGCTTCCATCTGGCTACGTGTGTAACGCAGGCAGATGCCGAACATTTTAGGCGCAAATCGCTTGTATAACTTTCCCTGTGCTTTGGGATCATTATCAAGACACCGTACTATGAAGTCCTCATCAAAATGCATAAAACACCAGCACAACACTTCTCAGTATTGGCCGAATATGAATGTTAAAACCCTGATCCAGACATAATTACATGCCGATCAGATATTATTTATCCAAGTAAAGATAAGGAAATTCTTACTCGAAGAGTATCAAAATCCGGATTTTTTGGTTTTAACATCGCGCGCTATTATTTTATGCATAATGGTTCTTCTTCTATTAAAAGAACAATATTGCAATATATCCCCTAGACAAACTTCAGGTCAAAAAGGTTGCATGGGGGTTAAAAATAGCCTTAAGAATCAGGTTTGTCCTGCCGGCAGTGCTATTTATTTCCGGAAAATGAAAAATTTGATCTTTCCCAGATAAAGCACATAATACATAGAGGGAACAATAACAAGTGTGAGAAATGTTGCAAAAGTCAGTCCGTAGATGATGGTCCAGGAGATGGGGCCCCAGAATGCTACATTATCACCGCCGAAATAAATCTGTGCGTCGAATGTTGCAAGGAAAGAGGCAAAATCAATGTTGATCCCCATCGCCAGGGGTAATAATCCCAGGATGGTAGTAATGGCAGTTAGCAGCACCGGGCGCAACCTTGTTTTTCCGGCTTGTACAATGCAGCTGGCAGCATCTTCCAGCGAAAGTGCCGCATCCAGGTTCAGCCCCAGTTCTTTTTTTCGCCGGTTTTTCAGTAGGTCGATATAATCGATCAGCACAATGGCATTGTTTACCACTACTCCTGCCAGAGAAACAATCCCGATCCCTGTCATGATCACCACAAAATCCATCCCGCTGATCAGCAGTCCGCCAAATACCCCAATGGTGCTGAAAAGCACGCTAAACATGATGATGGCAGGTTTTACAATTGAGTTGAACTGTGATACAAGAATGATTGTGATCAGTGATATGGCAATCAGGAGAGCGTTGATAAGAAAAGCCATTGACTCCTCCTGCTCCTCTTGCTCACCGGTGAACTTATACGTATATCCGGCTGGCATGTCGAAGAAGTTCATGAACGACTTTAACTGATCGTTTACCTTGGTGGCATTATATCCTTCAATTACATTGGAATAAATAGTAACAACACGCTCCATATCCTTTCTTTTTACGGATCCATAGGTAGTGCTGTAGGAGACCTCTGCAACAGAAGAGATAGGAACCTGTACGATTTTACCCGTCGACTGGCTTCTGAAGGTGATCATCTGGTTCATCAAGGCGGGGATATTGTAGCGGTATTCTTCTTTGAGCCTTAGTTGTATTGGGTATTCGTCTTCACCTACCTTATAGGATGAAATCTCTTTACCGAAGAGTGCTGTACGGATTGTGCCTGCAATCTGTGCCGTAGAAAGACCAAAACGCCTTGCTTTATCGCGGTCGATATGAACAATGATCTCAGGCTTTCCAAGGTCAAGGTCAATCTTAAGCCCTTCAATGCCTTCAATTTTGGAACTGTTCAGGTAGGCCAGGGTGCTGTCAGCTAAAAGCAGTAAGTGGTCGAAGTCTTTTCCAATTATTTCCAGGTTAATTGGCTTTCCTGAGGGTGGTCCTTCAGCCTGCTTTTCAATGGTAAGCTCCACACCGGCGTATTTGCCAAGTAGTTTATCGCTCAAATCTATCAGAATGTCACCGGTATTCACCTCACCTCTTTCTTCAAAGTCGATAAAAGTGATAGTGATCAACCCGCGGAACATCTTTTCAGACAGATCGCCTATATCATTCTCCAGGCGTGCCCCGGCGCCTACGGTCGTCAAAACGGATTTTACAACCTGATCCCATGGCTTCAGGCTGGCCAGTACATCTTTTTCCAGGGTGTACATAAAATCGTTGGTGGCTGTAATATCAGTGCCGATAGGCAGATCGGCAAGGATATTGATATATTTTGGATCACTGGAAGGGAAATTAACGATATTGGGATTACTCGAGAAGTATAAGTTCATAGTGAGGATGAGCAGAACAAAAGTAGCGCCGATGAAATAAAAAGGATTCCTTTTTCTGAGTGCAAAGCTGATAAACCTCAGATAACTGTTTTCCATTCTGACCAGTAAGATTTCCTGGAACCATCGGGCTGCACGGTTCAATGCTATTAAATTCAACAGACCGATTACAGCAAAGGCTGCACAAAGCGTGCCTGCAGAATTTACACCTCCAAGATAAAATAGTACCGACATCACGATCAACACACCTGCAATTAGCAATGATCTTCTGGGTTTTGGCCTGGGGTTTTGATCCCCTGTCTGGATGAATGTTGATGATATTACCGGGATGATCACCAGGGCAACAAACAGTGAAGAGGTCAGCACAATGATAAGTGTCATAGGAAGGTACTGCATGAATTCACCCATTATGCTATCCCAGAAAAGGAGAGGGAAAAAGGCTGCCAGGGTTGTTGCTGTGGAGGTGATGATGGGCACGGCGATCTCACCTACGGCATGTTTTGCTGCATCAAGCCTTGCATAGCCCCGGTCCACAAATCGATAGATGTTTTCTACAACGACGATGGCATTGTCGACCAGCATTCCCAGGGCCAGGATGAGTGAAAACAAAACGATCATATTGATCCTTGAATCCATGAGTCCAAGGATCATGAATGACAGGAACATTGACATCGGGATGGCAAAACCTACAAAAAGAGAGTTTCTGGCACCAAGAAAGAAGAAGAGTACCAGAATAACAAAGATCACCCCCATAACCATGCTGTTTTCCAGGTTGCTGAGTTGATCCCTTACCATCTCCGACTGATCATTTGTGTATTGGATATTAAGATTTGCAGGAAGGGTTTTTGATGCAACTGCCTTGTTGACGATATCGAATACCTTGTCAGTAGCATTTAACAGGTTCTCCCCGCTTTTTTTGATTACCTGGAGGGATACAACCGGGTGAAGGTCGAGCCGTGTAAAACTCCTGGGCTCTTCAAAGCCAAAGATCACCTCTGCAACATCTCTTAAATAAACGATATCCTGATTTTCGCTTTTTACGATGATATCACGGATCTTTCCAGGGTCAGAAAATTCACCAATGATCCTGATCGATCTGCGGCTGCTTCCCAGTTTTATCTCACCCCCCGACATGGAAATATTTTCGAATGCGACGGCATTTTCGATATCACTGAAGCTGAGTTCAAAGATGGCCAGCTTGTGCATATCCACATTTATCTGTACTTCTCTTTCATTGATTCCGGTGATATTAACCTTGGAGATTTCGGATACCCTTTCTATCTCGTCTTCAAGAAATGCGGCATAACTCTTCAATTCGTTTATGCTGTAATCGCCGGAAAGGTTAATGTTCATGATCGGGAACTCTGAAAGATCAAGGTCAATGACCACGGGATCCATCAGCAAATCGTCCGGCAGGGCACTTTTTGCCTTATCCACGGCATCTTTTACTTCCTGCAGCGCATCATCAATGGCAATGTTGGTATTAAATTCAACGAAAATAGCTGAGATATCCTGGGTGGAGGTAGAGCGGATCTCTTTTACCCCTTTAGCTGATTCAATCTCTTTTTCCAGGGGACGTGTGATCAGGTTTTCAATGTCGAGAGGAGGGTTGCCGGGGTATGTTGTCTGAACAAATATGGTAGGCCATACCAGGTCAGGGAATAATTCCTTGGGAAGAGAACGGTATGAATAAAAGCCAAATCCGAGCAGGATTATGATCATCAGGAATACGGTATTCTTATTCCTCAGGGCCCAGGAGCTGAGCTTAAACTCCCTGATAACTTGTTTTTCCTTGATCTCCATTTATATAATTTTTACTTCTGTTCCATCAGTAACCAGTGAGTATCCTTCAATAATTACCTTTTGTCCTGCCTCCAATCCGGAGGTAACCATCGTTTCGTCATTATACGACATGCCTGTAGTGATATATATCTTTTTTGCCAGCGTTTTGGCCTCATTGTTTCTGGCAACATAAACGTATTCACCTTTAATATCCTTTTTAATAATAATTGAGGGTATCACCAGCGCACTTTGTTCACTGTAATCAAGAAACCTGACCAGCACCAGGGTGTTTGGTTTTAGCATATCATTCATGTTATCTAACTTCAGCTCAACGGGGAAGGTACGGTTGCCCATCTTTACCACATTCCCCGTACGATGGACCACTACATCCATTTGAAGATCAGGAAATGTGGGGAAACTAAGATTCACAAGGTCTCCTTTTTTTATCATCGGAAGATATTTTTCCGACACATCGGCGTGAATATTTAATCTGCTAAGGTTATACAACTGCATGATCTGAAACCCGGGGATGGCCAGTTCACCGACCTCAATAAAAATGCCATCTACAACCCCACTTATAGGAGACTTGATGTACGCCATTTCAAGTTGTGATTGTAAAGTCTTTAATTTATTTTCCAGAGACTCTTTATTGTTTTCGGCTTGCAGATATTGTATTTCCGACCCGATATTTTTTTCCCAAAGTTGTTTTTGTTTTTCGTACAGTGTTGTAGCCAGCTCAAGCTGGGTTTTAATTTCCTGGATAGTATTTTCTGTAATGCTGGTATTCAGTTTTGCA
>JBDLIJ010000004.1:0-35748 GCA_039714935.1 Bacteroidota bacterium
AGTTCAACCAATTCAACCAGTTCAACCAGTTCAACCAATTCAACCAGTTCAACCAATTCAACCAACTTCACTATTCTCCCAGCAGTCTCACTCCTTTCACATTCCCCTTCTCATTGTATTTCCTGACAAGCGTATAGTCATGGTCTCCAAGCATGTTTACTCCTTGTACTCCAAGGTCTGCAACATCCCAGAAAGAAAAACCATTGCGGTCTTTGGTCCTGTCTTTCTTGTTTGCCACGCTAAAGGGTGCTTTGGCCTTATTAATAAAGCCGGAGATGACTCTGCCGGCCGCGGTCTTATGGTCAGATGATTCGGCAAGGGTGTTTTCTTCTTCCATCAAGTGAAAAGAAGGAAACATATTCCTGTAAATAAGTACTGGGCCGGAAGAATAATATGCCGGGGCTGAAATATGGTCTGGCAGGTCACCGGGGGGCATTTTTGATAGTTTTATCTGTTCTCTTTCTTCACTTGCCGGTTTCATTAAAATTATTGCTCTGTGGATCAAATGATCAGGCTTTTGATTAACAGCTAATGAATGTATTTTATGCTTGTCCAGGCTTATAAGAACATACTGTTCTCCAGCATTATCTGTCGAAGGATTGAAAATCCAAAAACCCGACCAGGCCATTAAGATGATAATCACTGCAGCAGCTGCATAATGCACTGTTGAGGGGAAAATAGCAATACGCTTTTTCAAGGATGCAGGATCAGGGAAGGTGATCTTTTTATCCGCGTGAAGCTTTGTCTGCCTGTAAAGGCCTGCAAGCTTCATTGTTTTGGCATCAAGCTTATTTTCACCCTCAGCCAGGTCGCCTTCAAAATATGCGATGGCCGTTTCTTCCTGCATATTGATCCCTGTTTCCGTAGACCTCCTGAGAGAATGCTTATCTTTAAAAGTAAGATCCGGATCGGGATCCAGCGCCATAGCTTCATAGCCTTCAAGTTCAAGCTTAAGATCCGGGTTTGCTGCAATAAATGCCATCAGCTCCTTCGTTTGGGCATCGGTGAGCCTGCCCTCATGATAGTCGAGGAAGTATGCTTCGTAGGTATGTTTGTTGATGGCCATCTTATAATACATGTTCCGGGCTTACAATATAGTTTTTCAGGCACAGCCTGGCACGGTAGATATATACTTTTACCTGTGATTCGTTCAGACCAGTAATCTCACCGATCTCTTTATATGAATATCCTTCATAATCTCTTAAAAGGATTACAGAGCGCTGTATGTCATTCAGCTTTTTCAGTGCTTCCTCCAGGACCTCTTTCAGGTCAGAGTAATTTCTAAACGTCTCTGATGCCGCTTCAGGAATGTTTTCAATGCTTCCCAGTGGCCTCTTCTTTCGGATATGGTCGATCATGGTATGATAGGCTGTCGTAAAAAGATACGATTTCGCTTTCCCCGGATCGACACCCTTATGGTTTAGCCATAAGCGCTCAAATGCATCCTGTACAATATCCTGTGCATCATGCTCATCCTTAAGGTTTTTAAGAATAAACCTGTACACACCATCGGCGTGATTGTCTACACAGTTATTATACTCGCGGGTAGTCATTGATCTAATAATCCCAATATCCTGATTTGTTATAGGACGATTTCGTGACTATAAAGTTACACTAAAATAATGTTGAATTTTGAATGTTGAGTATTGAGTGTTGGGTGAATTCAGATAAGCGCTAGTATGAATTCATCAATCCAGCTTCAAAACTGCAAGGAATGCCTGTTGCGGTACTTCAACATTCCCTACCTGCCGCATTCTCTTCTTGCCTTTTTTCTGCTTTTCGAGGAGCTTACGTTTACGTGTGATGTCGCCGCCATAGCATTTGGCAGTCACATCTTTCCTTACTGCTTTGACGGTTTCACGGGCGATGACCTTTGCGCCAATGGCCGCCTGTATGGCGATGTCGAATTGCTGACGTGGGATAAGTTCTTTTAGTTTAACACACATACGCCTGCCAAAATCATAGGCATTATCACGGTGGATAAGAGTGGAAAGGGCGTCAACAGATTCTCCGTTCAGGAGGATATCCAGCTTAACCAGGTTGGCAGGCTTATATCCCGACTGGTGGTAATCAAATGATGCATATCCCTTGGAGATACTTTTTAGCTTATCATAGAAATCAAAAACAATTTCTCCGAGGGGCATTTCAAAGGTCACTTCCACACGGTCGCTGGTAAGATACACCTGGTTTTTCAGTGCTCCTCTTTTGTCGATGCAAAGGTTCATCACCGAGCCCACGTATTCATTTTTGGAGATGATCTGTGCCGTAATGTAGGGCTCTTCAATATGGTCGATATATTTTGGATCCGGGAGCCCTGAAGGATTGTGAACCTCAACCATTTCTCCCTTATTGCTAACTACTTTATATGATACGTTCGGTACTGTGGTGATCACATTCATGTCGAACTCCCTGTCGAGTCTTTCCTGTATGATCTCCATGTGCAACAGCCCGAGGAAGCCACACCTGAAGCCAAAGCCAAGGGCTGCTGATGATTCCGGGATAAATGTGAGTGAAGCATCATTAAGCTGAAGCTTTTCTATTGAAGCCCGCAATTCTTCATAATCATCGGCATCAACGGGGTAGATGCCTGCAAAGACCATTGGCTTCACCTCTTCAAAGCCATCAATGGCACCGTCGCAAGGGCGATCAATGTGGGTGATGGTATCACCAACCTTTACTTCTTTCGATGATTTGATGCCTGAGATGATGTAGCCTACGTCGCCGGCAGAGAGTTGTTTCTTCTCTTCCTGTTTTAGCTTCAACACACCGATCTCATCAGCATCATATTCCTTCTCTGTATTCACAAACTTTACCAACTCGCCCTTATTCAGCGTGCCATTCAATATTCTTATATAGGCAATGATGCCCCTGTACGAATTAAAAACTGAGTCAAATATCAGGGCTTGCAGCGGTGCATCCGGGTCTCCTTTCGGGGGATGTACTTTTTCAATGATATCATCCAGTATCCTGTCAACGCCATAGCCGGTCTTTCCGCTGGCTTCGATGATGTCGTCCCTGTCGCAGCCTGTCAGATCAACGATCTGGTCTTTCACCTCTTCTGGCATGGCCGCCTCCAGGTCCATTTTATTCAGAACGGGGATGATCTCCAGGTCGTTCTCAATGGCAAGATACAGGTTGGAAATGGTTTGCGCCTGTATGCCCTGTGTTGCATCAACGATCAACAGGGCCCCTTCGCAGGCAGCCAGGGAGCGTGACACTTCATAGGAAAAGTCGACGTGCCCGGGAGTATCAATAAGGTTCAGGATGTAATTAGTTCCATCCTGCTTGTGCTCCATCTGTATGGCATGGCTTTTAATGGTGATGCCTCTCTCTCTTTCCAGTTCCATATCATCCAGCACCTGTTCCTGGAGGTCACGTTCTGAGATAGTGTCGGTGATTTCCAGTAGGCGGTCGGCCAGGGTGCTCTTGCCATGGTCGATATGTGCTATGATACAGAAATTGCGGATATTTTCCATTGGGGCAAAAGTACGGAAAAAAATGAATGAATAGTGATGATATCCCAGTGATTAGTAAAGAATGATAATGAAGATATTCGGGTTATTCTGAATTCAGGATTCTCCACCACCAATCTCCACTTGGATTTAATCATTAGCCTGCCTGCCTGCCGGAATATCATCATTCATTTTTTTACCACCTTCATAGCATCCCTTTCCTTGCCATTTACGATAATAGCAAATTGTTACCGGTTACAGGTAATTCAAAACTCAAAACTCAAAACTTAAAACTCAAAACTTAAAACTCAAAACTCAAACAGGCACTATAATGGGATGGCACCCCTGAAGATTAACCATTATTAACACCTCTGTTACAACTATTAATAGTAACTTTGGCTTCCCAAATTTTGATTGAAGCATGTTGAACTATTTTCAATCATGATTGTACATTAAATACAGACCTGAACCGTTCAGGTGTGTGATTAACAATAAATACATAGATTATGGAAAAGATTCGTGTTGGAATTATGGGATTCGGGGAGATTGGCAGGCATATCTATCGCCTCTGTCTCGATGATGAACGTATTGAGATTGTGGCCATTGCCGATCTCGGCCGTCCCGAGATCCTGGAATACCTTCTGAAGGCAGAGACCAAAGGCGGCATTGATGTGAAGCTGGAAGGCAACTTTCTGGTGTCCTCCAATGGCAGGGCCAGGATGATACAGGGAAAGAGCCTGGTACCCGGCGATGTGTTATGGGACAGCCTGGATGTAGATGTGGCCATCGACGGAACAGGAATATATAAAACCAAAGCCGATATGGAGCGGCACCTCAGGGCAGGTGCAAAACGTGTAGTGCTGACTACGCTTCCGGCAGATGAGATCGACAGGGTAGTGGTAAAAGGGGTAAATGATCATACAATGAAGGCTGCCGATAAGATGGTCTCCGCAGGATCAGCTACCACCAATGCCACCGCACTTATACTGAAGGTGCTTGATGAAGCTTTCGGAGTTGACTATGCCATGCTCACCACCGTGCACTCATATACTTCCGATCAGCCCCTGCGCGACAAGGCGAGTACCGACTTCAGAAGAAGCCGCTCGGCAGCAGAAAACATTATTCCGAATGAGACACCAAGTCCACGCTGGATACAGCATATCATGCCTGAGTTTAAAGGCAGGATAGAGGGCTCAGCATTGAACGTGCCTGTACCTAACGGCTCACTGCTCGACCTGACTACGGTGCTGAAAAATGAAGGGATCACAAAAGAACAGGTGAATGCAGCCGTTGCGAAATATGCTGAGGAACACCCCATGGTAGCCCGCGTGGTGGAAGACCCTATCGTTTCTACTGATGTGATTGGCGACAGGCGCTCAGTGAACTTCGATCTGCAGGCAACCATGATGTCGCCGGCAAGGATGGTAAAAACGCTTACCTGGTACCATACTGCTATGGCAACAGCCAGCAGGATCATTGATCTTATAGTAGCATACAATGAATTAGATAAGAAAGGAGGCCCGAAATGAGGGTAGCAATAAACGGATTTGGCAGGATCGGACGCTCAGTGTTCAGGATCCTCAATGCAAGAGAAGATATTGATGTCATCGCTATAAACGACCTTTTTGATGATGATGTGCTGGCATACCTTTTAAAATATGATACCGTGATGTCGGGTTTTGGACAGGATATCACCCTGGACGGGGAATATCTTGTAACTCCGCATGAAAAGGTGAAGATGCTTAGCATACGTGAGCCTGAAAAACTCCCATGGAAAGAACTGGAGATAGATGTCGTTGTTGAGGCAACAGGTATCTTCCGTACCAGGGAATCGCTGGAGCTGCATCTTAAGGCCGGTGCTAAAAGGGTTGTCCTTACCGTCCCTTCAAAGAACGAGATCGATTGCACAGTGGTACTTGGTGTGAATGAAGATGAGCTGATGCCTGAACATAAGATCATCTCTAATGCCAGCTGTACAACCAACTGCCTGGCTCCAATGGCTAAGGTCCTGCATGACTCTTTCGGGATCAAAGAAGGACTTATGACCACAACCCATGCTTATACAAACGACCAGCGTCTGGCTGATGTCCCTCATCAGGATTGGCGCAGGGGCCGTGCTGCTGCTGAAAACATCATCCCCACAACAACGGGTGCTGCAAAAGCTGTGGGGAAAGTTATTCCTGACTTGAAAGGAAAACTTGATGGCATGGCTTCCAGAGTTCCGGTGCCTGATGGCTCTGTAGTGGATCTGGTAGTTGAAGTGGAAAAAGATGTAACAGTGGAAGATGTCAATGCCGCAGTGCGCATCGCCTCAAAAACCAAACGGATGGAAAATATCCTGCTGTATTCAGAGGAGATGGTGGTGTCATCTGATATCGTTGGCAATTCATACAGTTCAATTTATGATCCGGAATATACCAAAGTACTGGGAAAACGCATCGTAAGAACCCTGAACTGGTACGATAATGAGTGGGGTTACTCCAACAGGGTCGTGGACCTCATTACAATGTTGATGGCATTTGATAATAAATAGCCTCAGACTTCAGACTTCAAATTTCAAACTTCGAATATCTGAGGGGGGGCTACCTCAAAATAGTAACCGATCCCTGCAGGGTCCTCTGAACGAGCCCTGTCAGGGTTTTTTCATGCACCTCGCAGATGAAAAAGTATGTTCCTTCAGGGCATTCCTTGTTGGTTTGCTGGTTACGTCCGTCCCAGTTTACCATAATATCGTTTGATTCAAATACCAGCCGTCCCCAGCGATTAAAAATGCTGATCTCAAGTTGCTCCACACCACCGATGGTTTCAGGGAAGGGCGTGAAGAAGTCGTTTCGCTGATCACCATTGGGCGTAAACACATTCGGAAACTCCAGCCCTGAACAACCCGGTGTACATACAATATTGCTGAAAGCACTCTGGTTTCCTGCTGAATCAACCGCAGAAACAGCGTAACAACCCAATGTAATTCCTTCGTGGTAATAGAGGAGGCTGTCGTCAAAATTTTGCATTACCGAGTCAATCAGGCTGAGATCTGCATTGGCAGAAGGGCTGTAATAAATGTAATACTGTGCAATGTCTTTGTCGCAGCTGTCAATATATGCCGGATTATTCCATTTCAGCATATTCTGGTATAAGGGACAATCCATGAATATGGCCAGCCCGGGAGGGCAGGGGGCAACATTGTCTACCGGTACGCCACAGGCCAGCTGTGAGTAATTGATAAGCGGGTCGAAGATGCCACTGGTCCCATAACCACCCTTACTTTCTACATAATAACAGTACTCCTCATGGTTCACAAGATTGGAATCTACATAAAAAGGCACAGGCGTAGTGCCAATGGCTATGTATTTACTGCTGTCGGGCTCATATCGGTATATGGTATAATAATCATTATTCCATGGCACATTTAGCCGTATATTCAGCTCCAGCCGCTCATCCGTTTCATAGATGTCGAGAAAGATGGTGCTGGCATTTTGGCTTGCTCCTATATGACCATAAGTTTCACTGAAGAATTCTATTTTATAGTTATTTGGAATAGAAGCTTCGTTGAGGTTGAGCGACTGATCAACATAAATTGTGTCATTCAGTCCCTGGAAGCTTTCAATAAGTTCGAAGGTCTGTCCTGTCAGGCCATCAGCACGATGCAGCTCATAATAATACGGCCCTGGTATCTGGGTTGTATCCAGTTCGGTGGGCTTCGACCATGCCAGCCTTGCGTAGCCATTGTTCAGATTTACGCTGTCATTACCTGCATTGGTGATGATAGGAAGGTCTTTCTTCAGTCTTGCGCATACCTCGTCCGAAGCATAGCTTTCGGCACCATCAACGAACCTTGCTACCACCATATAACAATAGTCAAGTCCGTTGATGAGACCACCACCGCCACCATCATCATGAAATGTCGTGTCCTCTACTGCTGTATTTGTATGGATGAGGCTATATCCGGTATAAGGAGGTACGCCGGTTTCGCAATGGTCGGGATCAAATCCATAGTAGCCAATCCTGCGATAGATATCATATTTATTCACTTTCAAGCATGGGCTTTGATGCCAGCTAAGCTGAATGCTGTTGCCAACAGCCTCGGCTGACAGCCCTTCCGGTGCCGGTCCGATAACACGAATAGCGATGGTTTTTAAATCCACAAGATTAACAGGCATACCATCGTCTATGGCTTTAAAATATGTGAAATATGGCTGGTGTTGAACATTTTTGCACACTGTTTCCCAGGTGAAAGTCGTCCAAACGCTGTCCACACCTATGGCCGGATCAGGGTCGAGCCATGCCGGGTTGGGCTCTACCTGAAAGGGGCCGCCGGTGGCCGACAATAAAATAGCGTCACCATCCGGTTCTGTTGCCATAACCTCCATTACAAGCGTGTCGCCGGCTTCTACACAGGTGTCACTGATAGCGTGGATGACCGGTGGATGCTGATCATCGCATCCGATGATATTCACCTGCATATCCCTGGTAACACTGCCTATCCTGATCCCGTTACGGTATTCTTCAATCAGGATGGCAAAATTAAACTCACCCTGCATGGGAGGTGTAACCCATAAGAGATCACCTGTTAATGAGTTGATGGATATGCTGTCGGTGGCATCCGGAAGTGTATACCCCGGGATTACAAGGCCTTCAGCTCCGCGGCAATCAATTAATCGGTATGACAGGCTGTCGCCATCAATATCATAAGCACCGGGATTATGGATGTATATCTGATGCACACAACCATTATCAATAGGAGGGTTTAGTAAGACAGGTGAGTTGTTCATCCCCATCAGGGGATTTATGGTGAGGATGCTTTCTATATAGAGTGGAACATTAACGGAATTCGGAATATTCATTACTCCAAAGTTACGGTTGGGATCTTCTACTGATATCTTGTAGGTGCCCGGCGACGAATAGGTATGCCTGGCCTGAGTGGCACTTATCTCAGGTACATAGGCATATACATTCTTGCTGATATCATTGCCGTAGTTGATCTTCTCTGTCCGCGGAAGCTCACTGCTGCTGCCATCACCCCATAATACTTCCAGCCAGGGACGGTCGGCAGGGGCCGAGGTGCGGGTATAGGTGATAATGGTAATCTCATAGGTCAGCCCGGAAACATATTTATATGTTATCTCCCCCGCCCGCTGGTGGGTGGCGAGCACAGCAGATGTGCATGTGCTTATCACCAGAATGAAGAAAATCAATCTTTTTATCATCGGAAATTCATTGTTCAGACCATTTCAAAATTAATAATAATCCCGATAATAATTGACTACAGCTACATAAAGAATAATATAATTGATGTAACTTTGTAGTTATTAGCGCAAAGCGATAAGCCTGAGTATGTATACACCCGACGTAGAAATAGAAAGTAAAGAGATCCTGAACCGGTATCGTAACCTGCTTAGGGTGTGGTCGAAGCGGGAAAAGCCAGTCAATAAAAAGCTGGTCCGTAAGGCCTTTAACCTGGCTGTTGACGCACATAAGGATATGCGGAGGAAATCGGGCGAACCTTATATTTATCATCCCATCGAGGTAGCCAGGATCACCGCGGGCGAAATCGGACTGGGAACTACCTCTGTCATCTGTGCATTGCTGCATGATGTAGTGGAAGATACGGATTACTCCCTGGAAGATATGCGGGCCCTGTTTGGAGATACTGTCACCCGCATTATTGATGGACTGACGAAGATTGAAGAGATATTTGAGCATCCTTCCTCATCAAAACAGGCGGAGAACTTCAGAAAAATGCTGTTGACCATGTCGGTGGATGTCAGGGTTATCCTGATTAAGCTTGCCGACCGCCTTCATAACATGCGCACACTGGATGCCATGCCACGTGATAAGCAGCTGAAGATAGCATCAGAAACACTTTACCTCTTTGCTCCGCTGGCCCACCGCCTTGGCCTTTTTGCCATTAAAAGTGAACTGGAGGACCTCTCACTGAAATTTCTTGAACCGGAGGTCTATCATACCATAGACAGCAAATTGGAAGAATCCAGGCCGGAACGGAAACGCTTTATCAACAAGTTCATCTATCCGATTAAAAAGGAACTTGCCGGAAAGGGGATGCAGTTCAGAATACTCGTTCGAGAAAAAGCCGTGTATTCGATCTGGGAAAAGATGCGGAATAAAGAGATCCCATTCGAGAATATTTTCGACCTCTTTGCGATCAGGGTCATAATTGAAACCCCGCTCGAAAAGGAAAAAGAGCAATGCTGGCGGGTGTATTCTGTCATCACCGATTTTTACAGGCCTAACCAGAAAAGATTACGCGACTGGATATCTCTCCCCAAAGCCAATGGCTATGAAGCCCTGCACACAACAGTGATGAGCAGAACCGGAAAGTGGGTAGAAGTTCAGATCCGTACAGAGCGCATGGATGAGATTGCAGAAAAAGGATATGCTGCCCACTGGAAATATAAAGATGAAAATGAAAGAGACTCAGGGCTGGATGAATGGCTGAACAAGATCAGAGAGATGTTGCAGAGTGAAGACTCCAGTGCGCTTGATTTTGTCGATGACTTTAAATTGAACCTCTTCACGGATGAGATCTTTGTGTATACGCCAAAAGGTGACCTGAAAAACCTGCCCGCAAGTGCCACAGTACTGGATTTTGCATATAACATTCATTCACAGGTGGGCAATAAGGCCATCGGGGCTAAGGTTAACCACGACCTGGTTCCTTTAAGCCATGTGCTTAACAGTGGCGACCAGGTAGAGATCATCGTTTCTCAAAAACAGGTCCCCAAAGAAAGCTGGCTTAGTTTTGTGATCACTGCTCGCGCCAAGCACCGAATAAAGGCTGCACTGAAGGATGAATTTAAAAAGCATGCCGATAAGGGTAAAAATATGCTCGAGAAATATCTCGGCCACCAAAAGATAGAATATTCAGATGGGGTGGCAGGCAGATTTATGGAATACATGGGCTATCAATCACCCTACAAATTGTATTATGATATCGTGCACGGCATTGTCGGACAAAGGGATGTAAAATCATTTACCCAACTGTCGGATAAGGGAAACTGGCTTCGCTTTATCAGCAGGCCATTTAGCAGAACAAAAAGCCAGAAGTCGGTAAATCCTGATTTGATCCAGCAACTGAAGAAAAAACCAGAAACATTAGTGCTCAGTGACAACATTGAAGATATTCGCTATGTGATCTCCGATTGTTGCAACCCCATCCCGGGCGACGACGTAGTGGGATTTATGAACCGTAAGGGGAAGATTCTTATACACAGAACGAATTGCCCGGCGGCAATACAGTCGATGTCGAGCCATGGAAACAGAATCCTCAAGGCCAAATGGAAGACAAATGAGTCAATAGGTTTTCTCACCGGTATTAAACTTAAAGGGGTTGATAAAAAAGGTCTGGTAAAGCAGATAGCAGAGATCATTTCCGACAAGCATGGCCTGGCTATCCGATCATTTAACCTTGACACCCATAAAGGGATCACTGATGCCATGGTTATGCTGTATATTGAAAATACGGAAACACTTAACCAGCTTATCGACAGCCTGAAAAAGATTCCCGAAATACAAAAGATCAGCCGCATTGACAGGAGGATTAGTTGAATTGGTTGAATTGGTTGAATTGGTTGAATTGGTTGAATTGGTTGAATTGGTTGAATTGGTTGAATTGGTTGAACCTGCTTGAAATGTGATATATCCCATCTTAACCGGCCCCGTATTCAAAATTATTTTTATTTATACCAAATTCGAATAAATATTTTTTTACCTTTGAGAATTGTTTAAAATGTAGTTCGATGAAAGACACGAATAAGGATACGTTGGAACAAGTCAAGGAGATTTTTACTGATTACCTGGAGCAGAGAGGGCATAGGAAAACCCCTGAAAGATATACGATTTTAAAGGAAATATATGCGACAGAGGGGCACTTCGATATTGAAACCCTTTATATCAGAATGAAGAACAATAAGTATCGTGTCAGCAGGGCTACCCTGTATAATACAATCGAGTTGCTGCTTGATTGTAATCTTGTTACAAAACACCAGTTTGGAAATAATTGCGCACAATTTGAACGCTCCTATAAGTTCAAAAAGCATGATCATTTTATCAGTGTGCATGATGGCAAGGTGATTGAATTTTCAGATCCGCGCATTGAGGACATTAAAGAGTATGTTGAAAAAACACTTGGCGTGGAGGTAACTCACCATTCGCTTACTTTTTACGGTCGTTTCAAACAATAAATATCTTTTCCATGAAATATTCAGACATCAATTGCTTATCTTTGTTGATGATATTTGCAGTGAATATTCTAGCTATCCGATAAAAATAAAAATATTTACAGATGAAAATTGATGTGTTGCTTGGTCTCCAGTGGGGAGATGAGGGTAAGGGGAAAATTGTGGATGTGCTGACCCCGGATTATGATATTATTGCCAGATTCCAGGGAGGCCCTAATGCAGGGCATACCATCATTTTTGAAGGGAAGAAATTTATTCTGCATACCATCCCTTCCGGTATTTTTTCAGAAAAGGCAAAAAATATTGTTGGCAATGGTGTGATCCTCGATCCTTTTATCATGCAAAAGGAGATCCGTAACCTCGATGAAAATAATGTAGTTGTCGAGAACAGATTGTTTATTTCCAGAAAAGCACATCTGATCACACCTTCACACAGGTTGCTGGATGCGGCATACGAAAAAGCAAAAGGTAAAGATAAGATCGGTTCAACCTTAAAAGGGATAGGCCCGACCTATACCGATAAAGTAGCCAGGCTTGGAATACGCACCGGGGATATCAAAGAATCGGGATTCAGGGATAAGTATAATAATCTCCGCGAAATGCATTTGCAGATCATTGGTTCCTATGGGTTCAGTGCAGATGACTTTGAACTTGACGGGCTTTCCTTTGCTGATTATGAGGATGCATGGTTTGATGCACTGAAGATTTTCGACAGGCTGGAGTTTGTAAACAGCGAATATATGATCAACAAGGCGCTGGTGGATGGAAAAAAGATATTGGCAGAAGGAGCCCAGGGATCCATGCTCGACATTGATTTTGGCACTTATCCTTTTGTAACATCTTCAAATACAATTTGTGCAGGAGTGAGCTCCGGCCTTGGCATTGCGCCACAGAGGATAGGGGAGGTGTTTGGTGTTTTTAAAGCCTATTGCACCAGGGTGGGCAGCGGCCCCTTCCCGTCAGAACTATTTGATCAGAACGGGGACCTGATGCGTGAGACAGGCCGTGAATTTGGCTCCACAACAGGCCGGCCCAGACGCTGTGGCTGGCTCGATCTGGTAGCCTTAAAGTATGCTATCATGCTCAATGGAGTGACTAAGCTGTTTATGATGAAAACAGATGTGCTCAGCCCCTTTGATGAGCTCGACATTTGCTCTGCATATAATATTAATGGTAAGCTTACCGATGAGGTGCCCTATGATATGATCTCACAGGCGATTGAGCCTGTCTACACACGCATGTCAGGCTGGAATGCCGCAGTTGATAATCTGAAGACCCTGGACAATGCTCCTGATACCTTGAATAACTATATTTCTTTTATTGAGAAAGAAACCGGTGTGCCCATTGAGATAGTATCCATCGGCCCGGACCGTAAACAGACCCTGTTCAGGAAATAAGAAACATGGAACACAGAATATCAACAATCGCCAATCAACAATCGCCAATCACCAATCAACAATCGCCAATCAACAATCAACAATCGACAATCGACAATCGACAATCTTAAAGGGTGCGTTTCACCTCAACTTCTTCATAACCCTCAATAATATCACCAACTTTAATGTCATTAAAGTTTTCTATGTTGAGTCCGCACTCATAGCCGGTAGCTACTTCTTTGGCATCGTCTTTAAAACGTTTGAGGGACCCCAGGCGACCTGTATAAACAACAATTCCATCCCGGATCAGCCGTACAGAAGTATTTCTGGTGATTTTCCCATCCAGCACCATACATCCGGCCACTGAGCCGACCTTGGTGATCTTAAACACTTCCCTGACTTCAACATTACAGGTGATCTTCTCTTCAATATCGGGTGAGAGCATGCCTTCTATGGCTGCCTTGATCTCTTCAATAGCCTGGTAGATAATGCTGTAGAGGCGGATGTCGATTTGTTCCTGCTCTGCCAGCTTTCTGGCACTGGGTTGTGGCCTGACCTGGAAACCAATGATAATTGCATTGGAGGCGGAGGCAAGCATCACATCTGTTTCAGTAATAGCTCCTACCCCTTTAAGGATCACATTCACCTGAACCTCTTCGGTAGAAAGTTTAAGCAATGAATCAGATAATGCTTCAACAGAGCCGTCAACGTCTGCTTTGACGATTATATTCAATTCTTTAAAGTCGCCAATGGCAATACGACGCCCGATCTCATCCAGTGTAATATGTTTTTGTGTACGCAGGCCTTGCTCCCGCTGTAATTGTTCACGTTTGTTGGCAATGTTTTTTACTTCGCGTTCGTCTTTCATCACATTGAAGCCATCTCCTGCCTGTGGAGCACCGTTCAAACCAAGCATCAACACGGGGCTTGCTGGTCCTGCTTCTTTCATCAAGAGGTTCCTCTCATTATACATGGCCTTCACTTTGCCATAAAAAGAACCGGAAAGCACCATGTCTCCAACCCTTAAGGTACCTGCCTGTACCAGGATGTTGGTTACATAACCCCTTCCTTTATCCAGAGAGGATTCGATGACCGTTCCAATGGCATTCCTTTCGAAGTTCGCATGTAGATCCAGCATTTCAGCTTCGAGCAATACTTTTTCAAGCAATTCATTTACATTGAGCCCTTCCTTGGCAGAGATCTCCTGGCTCTGGAATTTTCCGCCCCAGTCTTCAACGAGAATATTCAATTCTGACAACTGTTGCTTGATCTTTTCCGGGTTCGCATTAGGTTTGTCAATTTTATTGATCGCAAACACCATAGGTACACCGGCAGCCTGAGCATGGTTTATCGCCTCTTTGGTCTGTGGCATCACATCATCATCAGCCGCAATAATGATAATTGCAACGTCAGTGACCTTCGCCCCCCTGGCACGCATGGCAGTAAATGCCTCATGGCCCGGAGTGTCAAGGAATGTAATGGTTTTTTTGTCTTCCAGCGTCACCTCATAAGCACCGATGTGCTGGGTGATGCCACCTGCTTCGCCGGCAACAACATTTGCTTTACGGATGTAGTCAAGGAGTTTTGTTTTTCCATGGTCAACGTGTCCCATTACAGTGACAATGGGAGATCTTGGTTTCTGTTCTCCATCGTCTTCAATAGATACTTCCAGGCCATCAATGGCTTCCTGGACCTCAACACTGACAAACTCTACTTCAAATCCGAATTCTTCAGATACAAGGTTAAGGGTTTCTGCATCCAGCCTCTGGTTAATGGAAACAAAGAGTCCAAGTGTCATACAGGCAGAGATCACATCAGTGGCATTCACATTCATCATGCTGGCCAGCTCATTAACTGTAACAAACTCTGTAAGCTTCAGAATCTGCTTTTCTGCATCCAGCTTCTTTTGCTCCTCTTCTATCTGCTGACTGACTGCAGCACGTTTTTGACGACGGTGCTTGGCACCTTTTGACTTCCCTGATGGGGCCAGCCTTGCCAGCGTTTCCTTAATTTGTTTTTGGATTTCCTCTGGACTGAGCTCCGGCTTGGGAGCGTCTTTCTTACGGCGGCCTTTGCCACGTCCTCTATCAACGCCCTTTTTCCCTGGTTTAGAAACCTGCTTTGGCGTTTCTATCCTCTTGCGTTTTTTCTTTTGTGAAACTTTTTCGTCCTTAGAAGAAGCAACGGGTTTGCGCTCGAATGCCTTAAGGTCTATTTTATCCACAATAGTGGGTCCCGATAATTTATCCACTTTTGTTGCGATGAAGTTGTCCTTGGATGCCGGCTTCTCATCTTTCTTCTCTTCAGTTACTTCCTTGCTTTCAACAGGCTTCTCTTCAACGGGTTCAACAACTTCTTCTTTTTTATCGGTTTTGTCAACTGCTTCTTTCTTGGTGGCTTCTTTTTTAGCAGCCGGCTTGGCTTTTTTCTTCTTTTCAGCTTCCTTTGCCTTCTCTTCTTTTGTCTTCTTGGTAGGTCGTGTTTTCTGGTTAATAGCATCCAGGTCAATCTTATCCACAACCTTTATGGGTGATTCTTTTTCTTCTTCTCCTGCCTTAGCTTTAGCGACGGCGGGCTTTTTCTCTTCCGCCTTAGCTTTAGCGACGGCGGGCTTTTCCTCATCCGCCTTGGCTTTAGCGACGGCGGGCTTTTCCTCATCCGCCTTAGCTTTAACGGCGGCGGGCTTCTCCTCATCTGTCTTAGCTTCAACAGGGGCGGGCTTTTCTTCCTCAACCGGCTTAGCCTTAGCTTCTTTCTCTTTAACGGCAGCTTCTTTAGGCTTTATGTCGGAGATGGAAGTCCCCTTGATAATGATATCAGGTTCAGCATCAGCATCAGCTACATCTTTGCTGGTACCCCTATCCATGTCATCAATACTGCGGTCTTCGTACTTGGTGATGTCGATTTCCTTCTTCTTGGATTCTTCTTTCACAGCCTTCTCATCCTGGAATCCCTGTAACAGCAATTCATAAGCTTCCGGACTGAGTTTTGTTGTAGGCTTCGTCTCAATCTCAATACCTTTGCCTGCAAGATAATCCACGATGGTATGGATACCAACGTTAAACTCCCTGGCAGCTTTACTCAATCTAGTGGCTTTTTTTGCTTCCGTCATATTAAAGAATCAAATTATTAATCTCGTTATATTTCAAGATCGCGATAAAAATAACATTTTTATTCAAATTCAGCCCTGAGGATCTTGATCACTTCATTAATGGTCTCCTCTTCAAGGTCAGTCCTTTTAACAAGCTCACCTGTCTCCAGTTCAAGAACACTCTTTGCTGTGTCACATCCAATGCTCTTGAGCTCTTCAATGATCCACTCATCGATTTCATCTGAAAATTCATTCAGGTCGACATCTTCACCATCGACATCCGTGTCGCGATATACATCAATTTCATAGCCGGTCAGCTTCCCAGCCAGCCTGATATTATAGCCTCCTTTTCCAATGGCAAGTGAAACCTGGTCTGGTTTCATATATACTTCTGCACGACTCGATTCTTCAATAATTTTGATAGATGAGATCTTTGCCGGGCTCAGTGCCCTGGTGATGTATAATGTAGCGTTGGAGGTAAAATTGATTACATCAATGTTTTCATTTTTCAGTTCCCTTACGATTCCATGTATCCTGGATCCTTTCATGCCCACGCAAGCACCAACCGGGTCGATGCGGTCATCATAGGATTCAACGGCAATCTTTGCTCTTTCTCCAGGTACCCTTACAATATTCTTGATCGTAATGAGCCCGTCGTATACCTCCGGCACCTCTGATTCGAACAGCCTTTCCAGGAAAATAGGCGATGTCCTCGAAAGGATGATGGCAGGGTTGGCATTTCTCATCTCCACCTTGGACACAACCGCACGTATCGTATCACCCTTTCTGTAAAAGTCAGACGGGATCTGCTCCGATTTCGGTAAGGTCAGCTCAATGTATTCATCATCCAGGACGAGGATTTCCTTCTTCCATACCTGGTATACCTCACCGGTGATGATATCACCGATCTTCTCTTTATATTTCTGATATACATTGTCTTTCTCATATTCCTGAATCTTGGCGATCAGGTTTTGCCTGATGGAAAGGATCTCCCTTCTGCCAAAATCCATTAGCTTCATCTCTTCAGAAACCTCTTCACCTACCTCAAAATCAGGCTCGATCTTAATAGCATCGGAGAGTGCAATCTGAAGGTTGTCATCTTCAAGCTCAGCATCTTCAACGATCTCGCGGTTTCTCCATATCTCAAGGTCCCCTTTATCAATATTGACAATGATGTCGAAGTTTTCATCAGTACCAAATTTCCTTTCAAGCATATGACGGAAGATATCCTCAATGATCACCATCAGCATCTCCCTGTCAATGTTCTTGAACTCCTTGAATTCCGCAAAGGTTTCTACCAAATTAATATTGTCCATTGTTCTTGAATTTTCACGCGGCTATTTAGTAAATTGTATCGCCGGTTTTGTTTCTTTAATATTGCTGAGAGCAAGCCTTTGTTCAGGGCCTTCCTCAGCTTTTTTGTTCTTATGTTTCTTAATCAGTCTTTTAAAGCCGATATCATGACCCGAAATGTCGGTGAGCACTGCTGTAAAGCACGCTCCCTCAATTGGCTGAATATCCACATTGCGCTTGAGGTATTTGCGATATTGACGCTCCTGGCTGAATGCCTGGTCAAGACCGGCAGATGATACAAGGAGCTCATAATCCTCTGTATCCCTGTCGAGATTGCTCTCCAAAAACCTGCTCAACTTCACGCAATCATTCACATTCACTTCCGTGTCGCTATCGATAAATACCTTGATCTGATTTCCCGGTTTTACCAATATTTGCACAATGAAGTTGTCGGATCCTTTGAGTTCCGATTCGGCAAGCTTGCGTATGTGTTTTTCAGTTATCATTTTCTTTCAATAAAAGAGGGGACGCACGTCCCCTCATATATCCTTCTACCTTGTGTTGTCCGACCAGGGCTCGAACCTGGACTCTTCTGAACCAAAATCAGACGTGTTGCCAGTTACACCATCGGACAATCTTAATCGCTGCTGCGATTTTTGGACTGCAAAATTACAAATAAATATGAAATCTGCAAAAAGATTGACCTTGTTTTTCATTATGCATGCTAAATATTAGTTTTATTAGGAAGCATGCACCTAAGCCTTTGGCTTCCGGTCAGGGTGGCTGAATTTGTGTAAATGATAATACAGCGCCAGCTGTTAAAAATTTATAATTTCGATCATTCTCGCTTACAATAAACACAAATTTTATATTTTCGCTGACGCATTCAATCGCATAAATAAACCAATCCATGGAAAATTACACCAAACTGAACAGGCTCCTCGGCTGGCTTGTCTTTTTAATTGCAACGATTACATATTTCCTTACGCTTGAACCTACTGCCAGCTGGTGGGATTGTGGTGAATATATTGCTACTGCATATAAGTTACAGGTTGGACACCCTCCTGGAGCACCATTGTTTCAGTTGCTTGGAAGATTTTTCTCACTCTTTGCTTTTGGCGATACTGCCAATGTGGCCATGATGATCAATGTGATGTCGGCATTGAGTAGCAGCTTTACCATTCTTTTCCTGTTCTGGTCAATCACCATGCTGGGAAAGAAACTGATCCCCGCCGAAGGTGAAATGACAAAAGGGAGTATGTATGCCATCATGGGTAGCGGAATGGTTGGAGCACTGGCATTTACTTTTTCTGATTCCTTCTGGTTCTCCGCTGCTGAGGGGGAGGTATATGCCATGTCATCTTTCTTTACGGCAATCACTTTCTGGGCTATCCTGCGCTGGGACAAGGTTGCAGGTGAGAAACATGCCCTGAGGTGGATCATCCTGATCGCATTCCTGATAGGGCTGTCTATCGGAGTGCATATGCTGAACCTGCTTGCCATCCCCGCAATCGCCTTTGTATACTACTTTAAGAAGTATAAAGCAAATACCAAAGGTGCGATCATCACATTAGGAATCTCAATGATATTACTGAGTATTATCATGTATGTGATCATCCCTGGGATCGTTAGCCTGTCAACAGCCTTCGAGCTTTTCTTTGTGAACACCATAGGCCTGCCATTTAATTCAGGCACCATGGTATATTTTGTCCTGCTGATTGGATTGATAGTGTTCGGGATCAGATATACCCACAAACATAAGAGAGTGTTACTGAATACGATCATCCTTAGTTTCGTCTTTATCCTTATCGGATATTCCTCATTCTTTCTGCTCATCATCAGGTCAAACGAAAATACGCCTATCAATGAAAACAGCCCGGAAGATGCCATCTCATTGCTCTCATACCTGAACAGGGAGCAATATGGAACCTGGCCTAAGCTATACGGACAGTATTATACGGCTCCTGTTGTCGAGTATGATGACGGAAACCCATATTATATACGTGATAAAAAAGTGGGTAAATATGTCATCACAAACAAAAGAGAAGGTACCATACCGGTTTATGATAAGCAGTTTACAACCATCTTTCCCAGAATGTGGAGTGCCCAGAAGCCTGAGCATAAAAGGATGTATAATCAGTATGTAAATAATGCATCAACTATCAGTGTTAATGGTGAAAACAGGAAGAAGCCTTCCTTTGGTGATAACCTTGGCTTCTTCTTCAGTTACCAGCTGGGGCATATGTATTTTCGATATTTCATGTGGAATTTCGTTGGCCGCCAGGATGACATTGAAGCCCAACCCGGTCCGAAAAACGGGAACTGGCTAAGTGGAATTCCTTTCATTGATAATGCACGTCTGGAAAGCCAGGATAAGCTGCCTGAGAGCATGTCAAGTCCGGCCAGGAATAAATTTTATTTTCTGCCTTTATTGTTGGGCCTGGCAGGCTTATTCTATCACCTTAACTCAAGTAAGAAAGATACACTTGTGGTTGCTTTACTGTTCTTCATGACAGGCATAGCCATTGTGCTCTACCTGAACCAATATCCCTATCAGCCCCGTGAAAGAGATTATGCCTACGCAGGGTCATTTTATGCTTTTGCCATATGGATTGGCCTTGGCGTAATGGGAATCTTCCACTGGATGAAGAAATATCTTGGCGACAGTAAGTTTATTGCAGTAGGGATTACCCTGATCGCGCTGATCCTCGTGCCGGGGATCATGGCACAGCAAGGCTGGGATGACCACGACCGCTCAGGGAAGTACGCCGCCCGTGACCTGGGGATGAACTACCTGGCATCCTGCGATAAGGATGCCGTGCTGATCACCAATGGGGATAACGACACCTTCCCTTTATGGTACGTACAGGAGGTGGAAGGCTTCCGAACCGACATCAGGGTAGTCAACTATATGCTTTCTTCAGGATATTGGTACGTGCATCAACTTGGCAATAAACTCTACGATTCGGAACCTCTGCCGCTGACACTTACACCTGATCATTATGAAAAAGGAAGAAACCAATACATAATGTACGTCGACAGGGGTGTTACGGAACATGTTGAGGTAAAGGACCTGATCAACTTTATCGCCAGCGATAATGAAAGAACAAAACTGCCACTGACCTCAGGCGATAAGATCAATTACATTCCAACCAAAAAACTCAGGCTTACTGTCGACTCGGCAAAATGTGTTGAAAATGGTATCGTACCCCCTGAAATGGCGCACCTTATCGTTCCATATATTGAATGGGAGATCAAGCAAAGTGCGCTGTATAAAAATGATCTTATGTTGCTTGATTTTCTGGCTACCAACAATTGGGAAAGACCCCTGTACTTTGCAAACCCCAACTCTTTGCAAAAGGTGTTTGATGTTGATGAATATTGCCATCTCGAAGGAAATGTGTATAAGTTCATGCCGGTCAAAGCAAAGGATTATGTTCCCGGATTAGGTGGAGTCAATGCTGATAAATCATATGATATCATTGTGAATGACTTCAAATGGGGTAAGCTGAATGATCCTGACGTTACTGTCGACAGGGAAAGCTATCGCCATGCCAGGATCCTTAAACAGAATTTCCTCAGGGTGGCGCAAAGCCTCATCATTGAAGGGGAAGAAGAAAAAGCAGCTGCGATCATGGATACATGTCTGCACTATTTTCCTCATGATAAAATTCATTACGACATTATCATGATGCCTTTTATAGAGATCTATTATGATGCCGGAAGGCAGGAAACGGCCAATGCTGAAGTAAGAAAGATGACTGAGATCTGCGACCAGGAGCTTAGTTATATTCTCTCTCTTGACCCAATGTTCGCTGATGCATACTATAGCACTAAGATGCAACAGCATATTGCAGTCCTGAAAAGGATGGTGGAGGTGACACGCAATAATGGTGAAGATGAACTGTCAGAGGAGGTGGATGCTATCCTAATGAAGCATACAGAGATTATGCAGTAACTTTTTATGACCAGTTATGATTGCCGGATTTTAACTTCTGACTTCTAACTTTTTCCTGTAAATAATGATGAGCGTGGCTATACCGAGAACGACGAAGGGTATGCTAAGCAATTGCCCCATGTTCAGTAACATTCCCGACTCGAAGGCCACCTGGGGTTCCTTGACGAATTCAATCATAAAACGGGCAGAAAACACCAGTATCATGAACATGCCAAACAGGAATCCGGGCCGGGGCTTGCCATCCCTTTTCAGATAAACAACCCACAAATAAAGAAAGATAAAAAAGTAGGCCAGTGCTTCATAGATCTGTGTTGGATGTTTGGCTATCAGACTGGGATCAGTGTTAATGAACTTAAAGCCCCAGGGCAGGGAGGTAGCCTCGCCAAAGATCTCCGAATTCATCAGGTTGCCCGTTCGTATGAAAGTGCCGGCTAAAGCAACTACGATGGCAATCCGGTCAAAGACCCAGATAAAAGGCTTGCTGTTGCGCCGTGAAAATAGCAGCAAAGCAATGATGATCGCAATGGCAGCACCATGACTAGCCAATCCTCCTTTCCATACCTGCAGGATCTGGATGGGATCATTGAAATATGCACGCGGCTCATAAAATAGTACGTGCCCCAGCCTGGCACCTATAATCGTTGCAATGATCATATAGGTTGCCAGTTGATCCAAAACCCTTACGGCTATCCTTTCCTTCTTAAACACCCTCAGTAAAATGGCATAGCCAAAAACAAAGCCCATGGCAAACAATAAGCCATACCAGCGTGGTGCTATCGTGCCGATGCCATTGATCGTGATCTCAAAGATTTCAGGTGTGGGATTCCAGACAATATAGTTTAGGATCATAAGTGTATTATTAGATGTGCAAAGATATGAGAAATCATTTTACATTTATATCCGCTCAAGTAAATGTTCTATTCGTTGAGAGAGTATATTTTGATTTGTTTTGAGCTTTATACCTGAAAACCCCTTAATGCGTTTTTCTAACTTGTTGAGCGTAAATTCTTTTTGTTCTACATAATTATAATTTCCCCTTTTCTTATGCAATACAGCAAGGTATTCCTGTTCTGTCTGCCCGGGCGTAGGGACAAATACTGCAGGAAGGCCAAGAATGGCAAGGTCCATGATGCTGCTATAGCCCGGCCGGCATATGATCAGCTCAGACGATAGCATTTTTTGCTGCATCTCCTGTGTATCCATGTGATTGTATATCTCAACATTATCTTGATACGAGACTTGCTTGTTGCACTCAGGTCTGCCGCTGAACACAATGGCTTTGCCTTTGCATGATCTCAGCTGCCTGAGGACCTTTTGTTCAAAAATACTTCGCTGGGGTTCCGGCCCGCTGATGATGAACAGATATTTGTATTTTTTTTCCTGAGGTGAGGGCGATGGAGCAGCGAACCGGGATTGGGGACCTATGAAGAATGCGGGTATGCTACATGCTTTTTTATGCGCAAGGTCTCCTGCAAGATCATGCTGGCCAGATATATCCGGTATCCAGCACTCATCAAACTTGCTGATATATTTTTGATGGGTATGGTGTAAAAGTTTTTCTGAAAGTGGTCGTAGCAAGGGTGCCTTGATCATCAGCTGGTGGGTCATATATACAGCAGGGATCTTTTTTGACCACATCCCAAACCTGTTGTCAGAGATGACCGCATCGATTGCATGTGTGCCAATGAGCTGATCCAGCATGTGATGTTCCTGTTTTATGGCCTTAAGCAGTGCCGGGAGCTGCCATGCCATTTGCAGGGTCATACTCCCCTTTGAGGAATATCGGATGCCATAAGTATTCACATCGACATGCTCCAGGTCCGGAAATTCATTCATCAGAAAAGATAATGCACCCCCCGAAGTCCCTATTGTCACCTTACAATCCCTCTCTAAAAGCATTCTGATTATAGGTACACACCGGCTTGCATGTCCCAGTCCCCAGTCCAGGGGGCTAACAAGTATGTTCCCTTTTTTTTTCAAATTGTTTGAAAATTTTTCAGCTGTAGTGGTGACATTTTGCCAAAAAGAATATTAATAAATAGACAGACCTTCATTTTCGCTATGGGGTCTATGACAAAAATATGAAATTAAACTATCGCCGATGCCTGAAAATGAAGATGAATTATTATACCTGATCGCCATTACCCTTATCCCGGGTATAGGTAACACGAATGCAAAGAAATTAATTGCGTGGATAGATAAGCCCGAAACTCTGTTTAAGGAACCAAGGAGTCAGATTATGAAGATCCCCGGTATGCGAAGGGTGCTGGGACAAGGAGTGAATTTCAAAGACCTTCTGCAGCGTGCTGAGAAGGAACTGAAATTTGTCAGCAATAGTGGGATCAAAACACTATATTATTATGATGATGAGTATCCCGAGAGATTGAAACATTGTGCCGACAGCCCATTGATCCTATATTACAAAGGGGTAGAAAATTTCAGCGAGAAGAAAATACTGGCTGTCGTAGGAACGAGGAAAGCGAGTGCATATGGCCAGCGGATCTGTGAGGAGATCATCAAAGGATTTAGTAAGGACGATATCTTGATCGTTAGTGGGATGGCTTATGGTATTGATACCTGTGCCCACCGGAAAGCAATGGCATATGGACTGAAGACAGTGGGGGTGATGGCACATGGTTTGGATCGCATATATCCTCCGCAAAACCGAAATATGGCCCGGCGGATGCTTGATCAGGGTGGATTGATCACTGAATTTATGAGCGATACGAATCCCGACAGGGAAAATTTCCCTAAACGTAACAGGATCATAGCCGGATTATCCGATGCTGTTCTTGTGGTTGAGTCCGCTACCAAAGGAGGGGCCATTATCACTGCCAATATTGCTAACTCATATAACCGTGATGTATTTGTCGTGCCGGGGAGAGTGCATGATGAGTTTTCAGATGGATGCCACTTGCTGATAAGAAGAAATATTGCCGCACTGGCAAGATCGGCCGATGATATCAGGTATTCAATGGGCTGGGAAGGGGCGACAGAGAAGAAACATAATAGAAAAGAGCTGCTTAGCAGATTTGATAAAGAGGATAAGAAAGTCCTTTCTATTATTATCGATAAAGACCGTGCTTCAATAGATGAGATCGTGCTTATATCCGGCCTTGGGGCGTCAAGGACGGCTTCTATACTGCTGAAGCTTGAATTTGACGGCGTTATCAGTGGTCTGCCAGGGAAGATGTACGAAATCAGAAAATGATTCTTACGAATAATGTACCTTTGTGGAAGCTCATGTAAAAGAAAAATATTATGGCAAAAGTGATCATAGAAAACCTCTCACCGGAAGAGATGGAAAAACGAGCCGTCAGAAGTTGGCCTGTCTGGGAAAAAGAGATCTCTCGTTTCGACTGGACGTATGATGGAGATGAAGAATGTTATATCCTTGAAGGCGAGGTGGATGTTGAGACGGAGGATGGCATCGTTCATGTTAAGCCCGGTGACTTTGTCACATTTAAAGATGGACTTAAATGTGTGTGGGATATTAAAAAGGATATTCGTAAACATTACAGATTCAGGTAATAGCGTTTTGTTAGAAGGCAGCGTAATAAAATCTACAGGAAGCTGGTACAGCGTTTTAAATGCCGATGGCAGTTTGACAGAATGTAAACTCAAAGGTAAATTTAAAATCAAAGGGATCAGAACAACCAACCCCCTGGCCGTTGGTGATCGCGTGAAATATTACGTGTTACAGGAAGAAAATATCGGACTGATAACACATATATTCCCCAGGAAAAACTATATTATCCGCAAAGCCACCAAGCTTTCCAAAGAATCTCATATTTTGGCCGCTAACCTCGACCAGGCCATTATCATCGTAACCCTGGCAGAGCCTCGAACGTCAACAGGATTCATCGACCGCTTTCTGATCACAGCTGAAGCATACCATATACCGGCATTGATCATCTTTAATAAAATCGACATTTATGATGAAAAGAGAATGCAGGATATGGAAAGCTTCATCAACATTTATGAAGCAGCCGGTTATCCTTGTCAAAAGGTGTCGGCAAAAACAGGGGAGAACACGGAAGTATTTAAGAAGCTGTTAGATTCAAAAACCTCCTTGCTGGCAGGCCATTCCGGTGTCGGGAAATCTGCCCTGATAAATGCTATTGAACCCGGGCTTGATCTGAAAACAAAACCAATCTCTAAGGTGCATAAGAAAGGTGTGCACACAACTACCTTTTCCAGGATGTTCAATTTATCATTTGGTGGTTATATCATTGATACTCCAGGGATAAAGGAATTTGGTTTGTACGAACTGGAGAAAAGCACCATGGGTGAAAGGTATCCTGAAATGCGTGCGCTTATGCATGAATGCCGGTACACCAATTGCACCCACATCCATGAACCCGGCTGTGCTGTGAAAGAAGCCCTGGAAAACGGAAAACTAAGTAAGATCAGATATGAAGGTTACCTCAGGATCATGTCTGATGATAATGATTTATAAATACTCGTATGACTGCACTGGAAATGATAAGCGATATTATTGTCCCCCTGAAAACCTCAGATACGGTAGAAACTGCTCTGTCAATGATGAATGAGTATAAGGTTTCACATCTTCCGGTCGTGAATAATACGGCATACCTTGGCCTGCTTTCAGAAACAGACATTACTACAGGCATTGAACCCGTTACGGCTGTCGGGAATGTTAAACTATCTCTTTCAATGCCTATGGTAAGCAGCTATCAGCATATTTACGACGTGCTGAGGTTAATGAGTGATCTTAAATTAACACTCTTGCCAGTAATTGATGCAGAGGAAAATTATGCCGGTGTCATCAGCCTGGAAAGCTTAAGCAAAAACCTTGCAAAAATGTCTGCCGTACAGAGCCCTGGTGCTATCATAGTGTTGGAGATGAGCCAGAATGATTACAGCCTGTCAGAAATTGCTCAGATCATTGAATCCAGCGATGCAAAGGTATTGAGCATGTACCTGACTTCAAACATTGATTCCACCACCATGGAGGTGATCCTGAAAGTAAATAAACAGGACATTTCCGGACTGATTACAACCTTTAACCGCTATGATTATACGATCAAGGCCTCATATGGCGAAGAGGAAGATCCTGGCGACCTGAAGGATCGTTATGATTCACTGATGAACTATTTAAACATATAAAAATATTTTATTGAGTAATAAAGTTCATCACCGGCTGCATCATCTGATGCCATTTGTTATGATGGTATTCCTTACTGCTGGCTGGTTTTCGGCAAAAGCCCAACATGAAAATGATGGGCAAAAGAAATACATCATTCGCAACATTTCCTTTAAGGGGAATAAGATAAGCAGGGACCGCATTATTGCCAGGGAGCTGATGTTAACTGAAGGGGACACCCTGAGCGTATCAGAAATGGAAACTTTGCTTGAAAAAAGCAGAGAAAACCTGATGAATACATCACTTTTTAATTTTGTTACCACCTCTGTTTCTGAGGACCAGGAAAACCCTTTGGTAGCTGATATTCAATTTACCCTCACGGAGAGATGGTACATATGGCCCTGGCCGATCATTGAATTTGCCGATAAAAACTTTAATACCTGGTGGCAGGAAAACAGGGATCTCTCCAGGATGAGCTATGGCATAGTGCTGAGATGGGAAAATTTTCGTGGCAGAAAGGAGCTGCTGGAGCTTACCAGCCGCTTTGGGTATCTGGAAGAATATGGGCTTGATTATACAATTCCCTATCTCAATAAAAAAGAAACACTGGGTATCGGAATTGGTGCAGCATTCGGAAGGACCAGGGAGGTGCCGGTGAGGAATGTGGATAACAAAATTGAATATTATCAGGATGATGCGGATTATGTGATAAAAGGTGTTTCATCCTATATCAGCATTAATTATCGCAGACATATCTATAATACACATGCTGTACGCTTAAAATATACCTGGCAAAATTTTCAGGATACCCTTTTGAGTATCAACCCGCACTTTTCAGTGGGTGGTTTAACAACACTGCGATATTTTTCTTTCTCATATCTGTATAAAAATGATCATCGCGATTATAAGCCCTATCCCCTGAAAGGCCATTATTTCGATTTTGAAGTGGTGAAGAATGGATTTGGTGTGTTTGATAATGGCGGGCTTGATGCCTTTTATATCCTGACAACATTCAGGAGGTATGTTCAGCTTGCCGGACGCCTTTACTTCGCATCGGGCTTAAATGCCAAGTTCTCTAATAATGCTCAACAGCCATATTTGATGAATGGCGCTATCGGTTATGGCCGCGATATTGTGAGAGGATATGAGTACTATATGGTACATGGAAGCAACTACGGGATATTTAAAAACAACCTGAAATTTGCATTAATGCCTACACGCGAACATAATATTGATTTTATCAGGTCCGAGAAATTCGGGAAAGTGCATTATGCATTTTATCTGAATGCCTTTCTGGATCTTGGTTTTGCCGATAATATAAACCCTCAGCCTGAGGCAAATAACGATCTGGAAAACGCCCTGCTTGTCGGTTATGGGCTGGGGCTTGATTTTGTTACGTATTATGACCTGGTCTTTCGCTTTGAGTATTCATTTAACAGAATGAAGGAGCATGGATTTTTTCTTCATTTTATGGCGCCGATATAATTATATCGGACAGCAACAATTATTTATATTGTAATGCCTTGGTTAACAATTTCTTGCAAGCATATCGGGAGATGTTCGGATATTTGTTAATTATTGTTAAGCGCATTAGGCTTAATTCCTGTATTTTTGTAAACTTGCACAGTTTTTATAAACATCAGCATATCAGGCGATGAAGCTTGCATTATTTGGAAAGTCTATCAGAGAGGAAAATGAAGCATATCTCATTCAACTTATTCATAAACTGAATGAGCATGAATGTGAATTGATCGTATACGAACCCTTCCTCGAAAAGATCAAAGAAATCGGAACATTCGAAAATCTTGATCATACCTTTAACAGCTATGAAGAGTTGAAAGGAAATGCTGATATGGTGTTTTCTATTGGTGGTGATGGTACGCTCCTCGACACAGTATCACTGGTGCAGGATTCAGGCATACCGGTATTGGGGATCAACCTCGGACGCCTTGGCTTTCTGTCAAGTATCTCGCGCGACGATATCATCCCTGCTGTTGACAAGGTTCTGCAAGGAGAGTACAGCCTTGATCAGCGAACCCTGATGCAGCTTAAAACAAGGGAAGGGCTTTTTTGTGAATTTAATTATGCCCTGAATGACCTTACCGTAAACAGAAAGGACTCAACGGCACTTATCGTCATCCATGTTTATGTGGATGACATATTCCTGAATTCATACTGGGCCGATGGACTCATCGTTGCCACACCAACGGGGTCAACAGCATACTCCCTGAGTAGTGGGGGACCCATCGTATCGCCGGGGTCAGAGAATTTTGTGATCACCCCAATTGCACCTCATAACCTGACCATACGACCGATAGTGGTGTCTGATAAAAGTAAAATACGGATCAGGGTGGAAGGAAGGGATGAAAAATTTCTGGTTAGCCTCGACTCAAAGCTTGATGTGATCACGCCTGAGGATGAATTGATCATTCAGGTAGCCAATTTTAAGTTTAATCTGGTGAAGATTGAAAATAAAGACTTCTTTACAACGATCCGTGATAAGTTGAAATGGGGCCTCGATGCCAGAAATTAAATGCACCGGGATATAAGAAATCTCGAAATATTGCGTTTGGGATACAACATGAAAAAAATAGTATTAATATTAATAATAGGATTGGCATCATTCGGGCTGAATGCGCAGAAGACCATGGAGGTAGGCCTGTTTGGTGGCGGCTCATACTATATTGGCGACCTGAACCCTGCTTATCACTTTCTGATGTCAAAGCCGGCTTATGGCCTTGTGGCAAGACTGAACCTTGATTCCAGGTGGACAGTGAAGCTTTCAGCCTACAGTGGAGAAGTGGCGGGAGATGATAATATCAGCGGTGTTGTGAACCATCGCGAACTATTTTTTAATTCTGAGATTACCGATATCTCCGCAGTATTGGAATTGAACTTTTTTAACTATATCACCGGGAGTACACGGCATTTTCTTACACCCTACATTTTCGGGGGCATAGGCATGTTTATGTTCAAGCCGGAAGCAAACGGAGTATCCCTGAGAGAACTGGGCACCGAAGGGCAGAATATTGGTTTTGACGGCAGAACGCCCTACGAAACCACACAACTGGCAATACCATTTGGCCTGGGCTTTAAATACAGTTTGACTAAAAGACTGGGCTTTGCATTCGAATGGGGATTGCGAAAGACCTTTACAGATTATATCGACGATGTGAGTACAACCTACTACCTTTTTGGTAAAACGATCGATCCGGCTGATGCAGGAGAGATCTTGTCAGACCCCACCATGACGCATAAAGCATATCAGGGGAGGGGGAATTCCAAAACAAACGACTGGTATGCATTCTTTGGTGTTAGCATTACCTATAAGTTCAGGCTGGGAGGAAATAAGCGTTGCACAGATGCCGGAGTGCGGGAGGATTATTAAATGAATAGTGAACAGAAAGACCTTAAAAGCCGTATCGACACGGATCGCCTGCCAGGGCACGTTGCCATCATCATGGATGGTAATGGACGCTGGGCAAAGCAACGTGGCAAAGCACGTACTTTCGGCCATCAAAATGGGGTCACTTCTGTCAGGGAAACAACGGAGGCAGCAGCTGAACTGGGGATTAAATACCTGACCCTATATGCATTCTCTACCGAAAACTGGAAAAGACCTAAGTTCGAAACAGAGGCATTGATGACACTCTTGCTGCAAACCATACATAAAGAGACAAAGACACTCAATAAGAATAACATACGACTGCAGGCAATCGGCGACCTCGACAGCCTCCCCTCACGGACCAGGAAGCAGTTGCAAAAAGCTATTGATAATACTGCCTCAAACAGCAGGATGACCCTTGTCCTGGCGCTATCCTACAGCTCCAGGTGGGAAATCGCTGATGCCGTCAAAAAAATAGGAATGCAGATTGAAGCAGGAAACCTTAAGGCAGATGCGCTTGATCAAAATGTTTTTTCAGATTTTCTTTGTACGCATAATATGCCAGACCCTGAACTCCTGATAAGAACTTCGGGCGAGTATAGGATCAGTAACTTTCTGCTATGGCAGATCGCCTATGCAGAATTGTATTTTACGCAGAAACTCTGGCCTGATTTTAGGAAAGAAGACCTGTATTCCGCCCTGATCGACTTTCAGGCACGGGAAAGAAGATTTGGAAAAATTAGTGAACAAATAAAAGCAGAATAAGCAGGGATGATATATACAAATACACCTAGTAATCTTTTAAATAACGTAATCCGCAAAATTCCGGCTTTCCTTATCATGGGCATGCTGCTGGGGTTATTTGTTTTTCAGCCGGCTTCTGCTCAGGTTAGCATCGGAGATGATTTGTCGGTCATCGACTATTCCAACCCAAAGAAATATGAAATTGGCGGCATAACCGTTTCCGGCGTTGAGTACCTTGATCAAAATGTACTCATCATGCTCTCCGGACTGAAAATAGGATCCCGTGTGGAGGTGCCGGGTGAAGAGATCACCAATGCAATAAAAAAATTGTGGGACCAGGGTTTATTTGAAGATATAAGCATAAAAGCCACCAGTATTCAGGGAGATATGATATTCCTTGATATATACCTGCTTGAACGGCCAAGGCTGACGAAATTCACCTTTAAAGGAGTTAGGAAATCGGAGGCAGATAACATTCGTGATGACATGCACCTTACACGGGGTGATGTGGTTACCAATCATCTCCTGATAAGGGTCGAGAATATTATTACTGATTATTATGCTGATAAGGGCTTCCTGGATGCTGAGGTGGAGATAAGACAGCTCCCCGATACCTCCAAGGCCAATAATGTAATCCTCGAAATACGGGTCGACAAAAACGATAGAATCAGGATATATAGTATTAATATTCACGGCAATGAGCATTTGTCTGATCAAAAGGCAAAAGCAGCATTTAAGGAAACAAAGGAAAAAGGACTGTTCAGACCCTTGTACGGGATCGAAAAACTATTACTGGATGTGGTCTGGGATGCCCTCAGGTTTAAATTTCCCGAAATGATCGAACACTTTCAGTCATATGTAAATGAAACCATTCGACTGAGGATCTTTAAGTCTTCGAAATTTATTGAAAGTAATTATGAAGATGACCTCCATAACCTCATTGCCAAGTACAATGAGCAGGGCTTCAGGGATGCGAAAATCTTAAGGGACTCTATCACCAGGAATGTCGATGGGAGCATGAACGTTGATATATGGGTGGATGAAGGGAATCAATATTATTTCAGGAATATCACCTGGATAGGAAACACCAAATATTCGAGCGAATTTTTGGATAATATACTCAAGATACAAAAGGGTGACTCCTACAATAAGGATTTGCTGTCGACAAGGTTGACCTTTGATCCTAATGGCTTTGATGTAAGCTCCCTCTATCTCAACGACGGATACCTTTTCTTTTCTGCAGAACCCGTCGAGGTCCTTGTAGAGAATGATTCTATCGACCTGGAGATCAGGATGCGCGAAGGAAAACAGGCAACCATAAATAAGGTGCAGGTAACAGGGAATACCAAAACCAATGACCATGTGGTGATCCGTGAGATCAAAACCCTTCCTGGCGAATTATTTAACAGGGAAGCGATCATCCGTACCGTCAGGGAGCTCGGCCAGTTAAGATATTTTAACCCTGAGACCATTGCTCCCGAGGTTTTACCTAATCCTGAGGATGGTACGGTAGATGTTATTTATTCTGTTGAAGAAACATCAGCAGACCAGATAGAGTTATCGGGAGGCTGGGGCTATGGCAGGATCATTGGTACCCTGGGTGTGTCTTTTAATAATTTTAGCTTGAAGAATTTCTTCAGGAAAGGAGCATGGAGGCCCATCCCCTCCGGTGATGGACAAAAGCTCTCATTACGACTTCAAAGTTATGGAAGTGGCTATATCAGCTATAGCGCGTCATTTACCGAACCCTGGCTTGGAGGCAGAAAGCCAAATGCATTCAGCGTCTCCTACTACCATTCCTTATATTCAAATGGCCTGCCCAGGAGCGACACCAATCGCGCTTTCTTTAAAATCAATGGCCTTACATTCGGACTGGGACAGCGATTGAAGTGGCCTGACGACTTCTTTACACTCTATCAGGCGATCAACTTTCAACGCTACGATCTGCATAAATATACAACCATCTTCACCTTTGGTGATGGAACGGGAATATATCATAACTTCAATTATAATATTGTGCTGGGCAGAAACTCAACCTCTCCCAGCTATATTTATCCCAGGTCAGGGTCGAACCTGTCACTTTCACTGGAGATGACACCGCCATATTCACTGCTCAATAATGCTGACTACACCAAAATGTCAGATAATGAAAAATATAAATGGATAGAATACCATAAATGGAAATTTGAAGCAACCTACTACCTGGAGGTCGCACCGAAATTTGTAGTCATGGGAAGGCTGAAGTTTGGCTTCCTTGGGCTATATAACAGCGATATCGGCGTAACTCCCTTTGAAAGGTTCTACCTGGGCGGTGATGGCCTGTCAGGTTATAATAACCTTGATGGCAGGGAGATCATCGGCATGCGTGGATATGGAAATGAAACACTGACGCCTTTCTATTACCTCGACAGGAATGTGGGTGGAACAGTATATTCAAAATATACACTGGAATTCAGGTATCCGCTGTCGCTAAATCCATCAGCTACCATTTATGCCCTTGGATTTCTTGAAGCCGGTAAATCATGGTTATATCACCCTGAGTTTAATCCTTTCGACCTCTACCGCTCAGCAGGCGTGGGAATGCGTGTATTCCTGCCTATGTTCGGTATGCTGGGCCTCGATTGGGGATATGGCTTTGATGATGTACCAGGATTACCCGGTGCCAATGGTGGACAATTCCACTTTTCAATTAACCAGTCTATTGATTAACAGGAAAACAAAACTATGGCAGGTTTTTTGTACAAGCATAAAAAAAACACTCGGAGGACTTACATATGAAAAAGATTATTTTAACACTGGCCGTGATATTAACTGTTTCAGCAGTGACACTGGCACAGAAATATGCATTCGTTGATTCGGACTATATCCTGGAGAATATCCCGGAATACCAGGATGCACTCGACATTCTTGACGAATTTTCTATCAACTGGCAAAAAGAGATCGAAGAGAAATTTGCAGAGGTAGATGTTTTATACAAGGAGTATCAGGCGGAAGCAGTACTTCTCCCTGAGGATATGAAGAGACAAAGGGAAAATGAGATCATCCAGAAGGAAAAAGATGCGAAAGACCTGCAGAAGCAAAGATTTGGCCGTGAAGGAGACCTGTATACCAAAAGGCTTGAGCTGATTCAGCCAATACAGGAAAAAATATACAATGCCATAGAGGAGATTGCCGAAACAGAAAACTATGCCTTTGTATTTGACAGGGCCGGAAGCCTCACAATTCTGTATGCAAAAGCACGCTACGATCTTTCTGATGAAGTATTGGATGAGGTAGGTGCCGTCATGCAAACAGTCAGGCGGGAAGACCGGAAGCGCTCATCTGACGGAGGAGCTCAGTCGGCACAGCCCGAAAGACCAAATACCAGGAATAGCAATAATGCAAATAAAATGATCGAGCAAAATAAAAGAAGATAATTCTTGCCGGATTAACTGCATTTTGCATACCCGATTAGCTGAAATATTATTTGTGATTGAATTGAATTATTCCATACATTTGCGGCAAATAGTTAATACTAATTTATAAAAAATAAAATGAAAAATATTCTGAAAACTGTTCTGGTCATAGGACTGATGATAGCAGCTACCACTGCATGGTCACAATCAAATCTTAAAATCGGTTATATTGATTCACAGGCATTGATTGAATTGATGCCGGAAAAAGATTCTGTTGAAGGAGCGCTGATCGCTTATCAGAAGTCGCTGGAAGAGCAGATCGGAGCAATGTATCTTGAATATCAGAATAAAGTTGCTGACTATACGAACAATGTCGATGGCATGTCTGATATCATCAAACAAACCAAGGAAAGGGAAATTGCTGATCTGGAAACCAGGATCACCGAATTTCAACAAACAGCAGAAGCGGATTTTGCCAACAAGCAACAACAGCTTTACGAACCACTGATCACCAAAGCCAAAAATGCTATCAGTGAGGTGTCAAAAGCAAACGGATTTACATACGTCCTTGATGTAAGCATGGGGGTTGTTCTTTATTACGAATCAGGTGAAGATATCCTGCCACTGGTAAAGGCAAAACTTGGTTTATAGAAATATAAAATATTGAAAAACAAACCCTGCAGCAACACTGCGGGGTTTTTTTATATGCAGAAAAATTTATTAGTTGCAAATTCTTTATCAAACTTCGAATATCGAATATCGAGTATCGAGTATCGAGTATCGAGTATTGAGTATAACCAACCCTCAATGCGATCCCCAATATCCTATTCCTTATACCAGCTGGAATATAAGTTATACGAATTAGCGATGCGTTCAACCTCTCCCTCAAGAAGCTCTTTGTCAATACTTTTGATCTTTTTTGCGGGCACGCCTGCATAAACACTGCCTGATTCCACAAGCGTATTCTTTGGTATCAATGCTCCGGCAGCAATAATAGAGTTGCTTTCGATCACAGCGTGATCCATGATAATGGCTCCCATGCCAATCAATACATTGTCCTTGATCGTGCATCCATGTATAATAGCATTGTGGGCGATGGAAACACTGTTCCCTATCTCAACAGGAGCTTTTTTATAGGTGCCGTGTATGGTAACGCCATCCTGGATATTAACACGATCACCGATATGGATATGCGTAACATCACCCCTGACCACCGCGTTAAACCAAACACTGCAATGATCACCCATGATCACCTCACCAATGATTGTAGCATTATCAGCCAGGAAGCAGTCCTTGCCTATTTTGGGATGTATTCCCCTGAGTGCTTTTACCAATGCCATGATATGTTTATTTTATGGTTATCGAAAATCCAAAATCCAATTCCCCGTTCAGCATTCCCTGTTCAGCGTTCAGCGTTCAGTGTTCCATGTTCAGTGTTCATGTTCCTTCGGGTAATCAAGCGAATAATGCAGTCCCCGGCTTTCTTTCCTTTTCATAGCCATTTTAATGATCAGGTAAGCAACATTGATCATGTTTCTGAGTTCGCAGATATCAGTTGTAAGAATTGATTTATCATAAAGGTCCTCCGTCTCCCTGTATATGATCTCCAGCCTGTCGAGGGCACGTTTTAACCTCAGGTCGGAACGGACGATGCCCACATAATTACTCATGATAGCCCGCAATTCTTTTAATGATTGCGTGATAAGGATCATCTCTTCATTGAGTACGGTGCCTTCAGCATTCCAGTCTGGT
>JBDLIJ010000005.1:0-34418 GCA_039714935.1 Bacteroidota bacterium
CCAATTCAACCAATTCAACCAATTCAACTAATTCAACCAATTCAACTGATTCAACCAATTCAACTGATTCAACCAATTCAACCAATTCAACCAATTCAACCGATTCAACTGATGTAACCGATGCAACTCCTTTTTCTGGTTCTATTGGATTACTAGCTTGCTTAAGTATGAAATGTCCCGGTATTGCTAATGCCAGTATAAGCAGTCCAATAATCGCAGCCCAGTAAACCTTCTTCCTGAAAACAAGTTTCTTTTCCAGGCTGTTCCACACGCCGGATGAGGGACTCATCACTGGCAGTGCAGCCTTGTTCACAGTAAACAGGCTCACTTCAAACTTATTCCAAAGGCCCGCAGGAGCCTTAAATTGTGGCATCTCATTCAGGTGGTCCAGATATGTGAAACCCTGCTTATCCATTTAACATTTTCTTTAGGCTGAGTTTTGCATAATGCAATTGCGACTTGGAGGTACCTTCCGATATGCCAAGCATCTCTGCTACTTCAGCATGCTTATACCCTTCAACCTCTACCAGGAGGAAGACAACACGATATCCTTCCGGCAACAGTGAAATGGCTCTATATATATGTTCTCCGTTCATGGGGTCAAGCGATTGCGGACTGTCCAGCATCATTGCTTTATCTGTATATTCTATTTTTCTGTGTCGTTGCAGCATCTTTAGTGAGGTATTGATCACCACCCTTTTCATCCAGGCCCTCAGGGAATCATTGTTCTTAAGTTTTTTAATATCACGAAAAATCAGCAGGAAAGCATCGTGCAGGGCATCTTCAGCCATATGATTCTCTTTGATAATGCGGTATGCCGAAGTATATAATTCATCACAATATCGATAGTAGAGTAGCTTTTGAAATCTGGTTTTCTTTTTCTTGCAGCCCTCAATAATTTCACTGACAGATTGATTTTTAATGTGGGTATCAGTATTGATCACACGCTTATCATTAATGTTCCACAATCTATATACTCTCGGTCGTTGAGAAGGTGAAATGGTTGTATTGGGATTGTTTTTTTTCAAGATTTTTAAATATACAAAAAATGCGGGTGTATGACCTCACAGGTCCCCGACCTGTGAGGTCATAAAAAAACCGCCCCTGAAACAGAGGCGGCTGGTTAATATTTTTGTTTTTTTAAGGATCAGTACTCATCTTCGTGAAAAAAGAAATCCTCCTTTGTAGGATAATCAGGCCAGATATCCTCAATGCTTTCGTATACTTCACCTTCATCTTCGATCTCTTTGAGATTTTCGATAACTTCCTGGGGGGCACCGGATCTGACACTAAAATCAATCAGTTCATCCTTGGTGGCCGGCCATGGTGCATCTTCCAGTTTTGAAGCTAATTCCAGTGTCCAGTACATATGACGTCTTTGGTTTTATATTTCTGCAAAAATAATTTTTTTTTCAGAAAAGTCAAGTACTTTTTTATCTAAGTTAAAAATCTCTTAAACCTTAGGTTTCCAAGGGGTTTCCGGAGCATTCATGTCTTTTCCGATTTTTCTGGCAAGCACAAAAAGGTAGTCAGAAAGGCGATTTAGGTATTTGATATTCAGGGAATCAAGGGGATGAAGCTCCGAAAGATGGATGACAATTCTTTCGGCACGACGACAAATACATCTGGCAACATGACAATGTGATACGGTCACATGTCCGCCGGGAAGGATAAATGATGATAAGGGCGTTAGATCTTCATTCATTGTGTCGATGGCTGATTCAAGCTTGCGAATATCCTCTTCACGGATCTGTGGCAGCGGCCTGTTTAACTTTGTTTCAGGATCATAGGCAAGCTGCGATTCGAGGGTAAATAGACATTCCTGCACTTCCAGCAATAATGGTTTCAGCTCTGCTGCAATATCATGGTCACGGATCAAACCTATATATGAATTCAACTCGTCAACAGTGCCATAAGCTTCTATCCGGGGGTGATATTTCGGGACCCTGCTGCCTCCGATAAGTGATGTCTGCCCCTTATCGCCTGTTTTAGTATATATCTTGAATTCTTTTGACATTGGAATTATTCGCTAACAGGAGCATCTTCATAATAGCTCATGGTTCGAATGTTCATATTTTTTTCGTCTGAAGAAATGTTTCCGTCGATGAGCCTGATGATCCTATGGGCATGCTGTGCAATATCTTCCTCATGTGTGACAACGATAATAGTGTTCCCGGCTTTATGAATATCTTCCAACAGCCCCATGATCTCAATAGACACTTTTGAGTCGAGGTTACCGGTTGGCTCATCGGCAAGAATAATAGATGGGTTGTTAACCAATGCCCTGGCAACGGCCACGCGTTGGCGTTGTCCACCTGAGAGCTCGTTGGGCTTGTGCATGATCCTGTCGCTTAACTGAACATCGGCGAGGGATTTCTTTGCCCGTTCAACACGCTCAGCTTTGCTCATGCCGGCATAGATGAGGGGTAGGGTTACATTCTCTAATGCCGTTGAGCGGGGAAGCAGGTTGAAAACCTGGAAAATAAAGCCAATTTCCTTATTTCGTATCTCGGCCAGCTGGTTGTCGTTCATCTTACTGACATCCTGTCCGTTTAAAAAATAATTCCCGCTTGTAGGTGTGTCGAGGCATCCCAGCAGGTTCATCAAGGTTGACTTTCCCGATCCTGAGGGCCCCATAAGGGCTACAAATTCATTTTGTTTAATGGTCAGGGTAATAGAACGCAATGCTTTTACCGTTTCTGTCCCAACAACAAAATGCCGTGCGATCGTATTTAAATTAATAACTTCCTTGTTCATGGATAATGCTTTATGCAAATGTAACAAATATTTAAAGGAGATAGAAGCTGGAAGTTAGTAACTAACCTAACACTTAAAACCCAACACCTAAAACCTAAGGATGAAATCCTCCTTTGCAATATCTTTCCTGAACAGCAATATTCCGGTTCTGAACAAATCGATAGATATGCTTACCTCCTTATGTTCTTTGATTTGCTCCCAGGCTTCTTTCATCCCTTTCGACCAGTGGATGTCATCGATCATAACAATACTATCAGGGTGCAATTTGGGAAGGATCATTTCAAAGTATTTCAAGCTGGGTCCTTTGCGGTGATTTCCATCGACCAGGACAAAATCCAGCTTATCAAATTTATCAAGGGTTTTTGTGAGGAGATTATTAAAGTTGCCAAGGTCAAGTTCAATATTGTTCAATTCCAGGCTGTTGAAATTCTCTCTTGCTTTTTCTGCGATCACAGCACAGCCTTCCATTGTTATGACCCTGCTTTCCGGTGCCGCGGATGCAATGTACATGGTGCTGATACCCATAGCGGTACCTATCTCAAGAATTTCTTTTGGAGATCCAAAGTCAACCATCCTGTGAAACAGTTGTCCGAATTTCGGGCTGACAGAAGAATGCCTCGTTATGTTTTTTACCTGCCGGAAACGCGTTTTATATGCTTCTGAACAAGCTCCTGCCCCAAAATCTGTGGTTTCCAATAAGCTCCGCTGGCGAAGTAAGGCCGACCGTTGCTTTTCAATCTTGTTGTACACTGCCTTTCTGGTCCTGTCAAGGATAACTGCTGTATATAATTCATATACAAAGGGAGAATGTACCTTGAATTTTGATGAAGACCGAAGCCTGTAGTTCAGGTATGAAAATAAATACAGTATCTTGCGAATAATCACTTTATTTAAATGCCAGTTTATTAAAATAAAATATTGTCCGTTTTCCTCCTGATATCCTGTTATTCTTTATTTTCTGGTATCCATAGCAAATGAAATAATTATCATACCAGTGTATCATCTTGCTTCCCATGTCCTCCATAAGCTTATCACCTTTGTATTTCCTTTCCAGCCTTATGCTTTGTGAGGCACCGCCGCTATAGGCATCACCGACAATTTTATAGTGTATCTTATTCTCATTACTATAGAACAGAGCCAGTTCATCATTGCTTGAGAAGCTGCCTACATAGTTGGTAATGTTAAAGGTGAGGACGTTGCGTATTTCAATGCCATTATCCCACAGTAAATTTCCGTCAGGGCTAAATGAAGCAGCGATCCCCGAGATATACTTATATCCGTCAAAGACTGTATATGTTTGAGGTATAGGCCGTCCGTAGTAATCATAGTACATATTGGTGACAGTGCGGTATTCAGGATAATATGCTTCGGAAAGCAGTACATAGTTGCCGTTGTTATCGACAATATCATGTAATTTGAGGGTGTAATCCAGGGAATATTCTTGCCCGCGGTTTTTTTGTTTTTCCGCTTTCCTCCTGATGTCGGCAATGGTTTTACTGCTTAATGATCTGTACATTTCTTCAAATTCCAAAAAATTATAATAGTTCATTAAGACCTGTTTATCCTGAACAAATTTGGCAATAAAATAACCTGCTGATTCAGCCCCTTCTTCCTCCTTTGAGCTTTGCAGGCGGGAAATCTCATGGTGATATGTGCCGATCACCAGCATTGTATCATTTCCTGAATATGCTATCCTGGCTTCATTTAATACTTTTTGATCGACCACAGGATTGATCCTCAGGGTTTTTGTAATATTTCCTTGGGGGGAGATCTCAATGATCAGGAGTGCATTTTGCTTTTTACCCAGGTAGTTGTCCAATACAATATGAAAGGAGTTGCCAGCTTCATCATATTGCACTTCCTGTATGATATTTAATCCTTCAAGTTCAAATTTGATATTTCTGGTCGCGCCATCTGATAGATTGATGAAAACAATACCTGGTTCAAAAGCGGTATTATTTATGGCCAGAATAGCCTGGCCCTTGATTATCTCAAAATGAGCTGCTTGCGATTTGTCAGGTATGCTGAGGTGAAGGAGTTCGAATGTGTTGATCTTATAATTTACCTTCAGGATATGCGTATTAGATGATGAGCGGACTCTGTCAGTATTAAGAAAATTCAGATAAGTATGTTCCCCGTCATGATCATAAGCTTTGAATTTCGCGCCTTCCGGCAAGGCAGTGTCGGCAATCCATGCTTGCTTCATATTTTTGTCGTAGAAGGCGAAATGCCATATCCGGGTATCAGGATCTGTCCCTTGATCCGGACTTTCAAAAAATACAAGAAGGCCATTTTCTTCACAGGGGACAAGATGATAGTTCTCCATCTCGAGGTTGGCATTTAACTCCACCCTGACAGGATTTTTTTGCTGCCCCATAGCAGTATGGAACCGGCTGATACCGATAAGAGAAATAAAAACAATGATGAGGAAAAACCGCATGATCAATATTGCCTAATCCTAATACAATAATAACACTTTTTTCTCTTAAATATTGGATGTAGAATTAAAAAGAGGTCCTGACTCTCAGGGTCAGAACCTCCATCAATAAAATGAAACTTATTTGCTCACAATAAGTTTTTCAATTCCTGTATTCCCATCTTCATCAGTAATGTGAAGCAGATAAATACCATTTCTGAGTTCGTTGAGGTCAATAACAATTGTTCCGGCAAAGCTCAGCTCTTCTAGTACTTGTTCTCCCAACAGGGAGTAAAGCTGTACGCTGAACATCCCTTCAGTCTCAGTGGTGATATTTACTGTGTTTACTGCAGGGTTGGGATACACATTTACCGTGGCGGTAAAATTATTTCCCTCACCTATGCCTGCGCTTTCACTTGCTGTAATAAGGATCTCGTCTACTTCCCATGTATCTGCCTCCAGATTTGTTGAGGTATATTTAAAGGCTACATAAACGGCTTCCCCTTCAAATTCTGAGATATCAATATCACCGCTTGGCGTCCAATCCCAGTTGCCTGGTGATAAAGTTGCAGTCAGATCCGACCAGCTTGCTGTGGCAGGATCAACGCCATCATAGTCAGTTGATATTTTTACTTCTAAGGCCGGGCCGGTATAATTATGGGCAGTTTGAAAGCTTAAGACTTCTGATGTATAATTATTGAAGTTCATTGCCGGAGATATCAGCCAGTCTTCATTCTCGAACGGGTCTGGGTACACAAAGCCCGAGCATTTTGCGCAGGGAGAGTCACCCACACCATGAATGTCATCGATTTGCCATTCCTCATCACCGCTTATGCTGATCCTGTCCCAATTTCCCCAGCCGTTATCGAAGTTTTCAAATTCAATGATCGTAACATCTGCTGTGCTTGCATTTGCATCAGGTGCGGTGCCGTCATTTTTATAATCGATATCCGTTCCACCGTTGGTATAAGGATAGATCTTAAAATAATACGTGGCATTTGCCTCCAGGTCGCCAAAACTGCATGCTTCTGCACCATAAGCGATATTCAGGGCACCTGACCCATCCGACAGATCAGTGTCGTCAGCCACCGCAGTACCATCAGCTGGAGCAGTAATATTGTCTTCAGAACTGGCCAGCACCAGGTATCCGCCCGGTAGCTGGTCGCCAATGGCATCAGTCCAGCTCAGGTTAATACTGATGCCTGCAGCGGTGGCAGCGAAATCAGTGGGATAGTTTGTGGGTTCAGGAGAGGTCCCGGCAGCCATAATACTGAAGTCGTCATAGTAAACTTTCCCCCCGGTAAAATTGTTTTCGTGATAAACCCTCACTTCAAGCCTGAAGCCATCAGCATTGGCCGGAGCAGTGAGTGAGACAGCATATTGCTGCCAGCCGGGATTGTTGGAAGAATACTCATCCGGACGAAGCTCAGCCTCGTTATCATCGAGGTATGTAGTTCCCTCCAGCCAGTATGACCAGATCCTTGTTTTAGCACTCGTATCGTTGTCATAATAAAAATAGCTGATGCTATAATTCATACCGCCAATAATGCCCACAACATCTTGTTGCAGGTCTTTTGAACTGCTGGATGATGTATGCCCGGCGGAATAGGTGCCCCCGTGTACCGGGTCAGTTTCCTGGCTGATATCCTCTGCTTTATCCCAATCAGAGGGAATAGCGGGGTTAAACCCCCAGAGTTCCAGGTCACCGTTTATGACCAGCTCCTGTGCATGGCTTATGCTTGCCGGAAGAGCGATGAGAAGGAGCATTGTTAAGAAAATATATACGTTTTTCATGATGCAGGATTTAATGTTACTTAATAATCAATTTGTTGGTTTTTAATATGTTGCTTTCTGTCATGTGTCTGATAAAGTACAGCCCGGCATCCAGGTGGGTCACATTGAGCACTGTGCTTCCATCCGGAATCCTTTTTTCAAGTATCTGCTGTCCGCTTATGGTGTAAATACTCATTATGATCTCTTCACCACTGCTATTTTCTACGTTCAGGATACCGTAGGCCGGGTTGGGAAAGATGCTGATCGCCTCATCATCAATAATTTCGCTGATGCCGATGGGTTGTACATCCATATAATCTTCCTTAAGCATGATATCACTGCCATAGTCATTAGAAACCGTGAGGCTGACATCATACAGGCCAACTACATTGTAAACAATGGCAACGGGTGTTTGCAAAATGGAGTTGGCAGGATCACCGCCATCAAATTCCCATAGCCATTCATTGATACTTCCCGTTGACAGATCCGTAAAAGTCACGCCCTGCCCTACTGAAGGAGCAGTAGCATCAGCCTCAAAGTCAGCTATCGGGGCGAAGTCAGCAGCGATGTAGTCAGTTTTGGTCAGGCTTGATGTCAGCCCGAAATCATTTTCCACCTCAAGGGTCACATCATAGGTGCCCTGAGTGTCGTACAGTATTCCGACGGGATTTTGATCCGTTGACGTTTCCGGTGTCCCTCCTTCGAAGGTCCATAACCATGATACGATGGTGCCCCCTGATGAAAGGTCTGTGAAATCAGCTGTGGCACCAACAAGAACAGTAGTGTCAGTAGCTTCGAAATTAGCAGTAGGAGCTATCATGGCGCATCCATCCAGTGGTGTTGCCCATATGGTATCTCCGTTGGTGTTGACGGCAGCAAATTCTGTAGATGCAGCCCAGTTTTCGGCGAGGCCATTATCAAGACCAGGGTCACATAATGTCAGTGAGTGGCCAAAACCATCTGCCAGTGTATCCCAGGGTGTTGCATCATCATATCTTACTGAATCAACAAACATCCCGCCTGCATCAACAAGCTCGATCAGCTCGCCGCCATTACTGAGGGCACCGCTGGTCCATTCGTATGCGCTTGCACCGAAAGTGTTCATCATGGCAGTAGCATTAACAGCTACCACGAGATATTCGGCAGGATTCAGGGTGATGGCAGGAAAAATATAGCTAACACCTGATGTAAATTCAAAATCAGTCATGTCAACAGCTGCTGAGCCATTATTATAGAGTTCGATGAACTCCAGCGAATCGCTTCCGCTTTCAGGGGGATTATACATGATCTCTGTGATCACAATTTCGGGTTGCACATAGGGTTCGATGATAGAAAAGGTAGACAGGCTTTCCCCTACAGGGCTTCCGCCCATGTCTGATATGCGTATGATATAGTCATCTCCGGGGGCCTGGCTTCCGGAGATTGTCCAGGCCCAGGTGCCAAGTGCGGAGGCTAAGTTTGATACAAGCATTTGTGGTGACCATGTATTGGTGTCGATGAGTTCAATCTTCACATTACCGGAATAGTTAATGGCACTCCACGTAATATCATGTGTGGAAGCTTGTTCCCATTGTTCTCCTCCATTTGGGGAGATTACGTTGATGGTTGGCTGGTTAGGGAAGTTTATTGATCCCGGTGTACCTCCATTGTCGGGGCTGTCATCCCAGTTGCTGCCAATGGTATTATCGTAATCGGGATCGAGCAGTGAGCAGGTAGGCCCGCCACCGGCACATCCTGTAGGCCATGGTGCCACATTCAGGAAAGGAACATGATCAGCCTGTATCCTTCCGAGATTGAAAAGATTTGCATCGTCGCCGTTATGATTAAAACTCCAGTCGGCCTGCAATGTTCCGTCCAGATCGGGAGTGAAAGGGAAACTGCCACTGGTGTAGATAGATATCGTATAATACTGTCCTGGTGACAGGACTGTGCCTGCAGGAATGGCAATTGGAATGTCGGTGCTATTGTCATCTTGTATGTACCAGCCTGAAATATCAACATTGCTGCTTTCATTATTGTATAGTTCGAGCCATTGTTCATCGTTGCCGGGTGAGTCATACATGATCTCATTGATTACGATATCGGCCGGAGCGGGGCCGTCGCCGGTAACAAGTACATTATCCACTTCCCAGGTGGCAGAGTTTGAGGTGGTTGAAGTAAATATGAATGCAAGGTATACTGATGTGCCGCTAACACCTGACAGGTCGACATTCCCTGAAGATGTCCAGGCCCAGCTACCAGGAGATAAAGTAGCAGTGAGGCTTGTCCATGTTGCTGTAGAAGGATTTCCGCCACTGTCATAGTCAGTAGAATATTTTACTTCCAGATCAGGTCCGGTGTAGTTCATGGCTGTGTAAAACGTGAGTGTCTCGTTGGTATAAGCATCTAAATCCATGGGAGGCGAGATCAGCCAGTCTTCATTTTCATAGTAGCTTGGGTTTTCATAGCCCGACATGGCTGCACATGGTGTACTTCCAATGCCGTAAGTATTGTTACGGCTCCACTCCTGTGAGCCGCTTACGCTCACACGCTCCCATGCCATCCAGCTCCAGTTAAAATCTTCGAACATGACTATCGAGCTTGTGGTGGCCGTGGCCTGCGGGGCTGTACCATCCGTTTTGTAGTCAATGTCGGTGCCGGTATTGGTATAAGGATAGATTTCAAAATAATATAATGTGTTCGTTGCAAGATTTGCAAAGGTGTATGCTTCTTGCCCGTAATTTATATTTATTGCTCCTTCACCGTCATTAAGGTCGAGGTCATCCGGTACGGGAGTACCATCAACAGGGGCAGTGATATTATTCTGGTCGCTGATAAAGATAACATATGCTACAGGCAATTGTGCTCCAATGGCATCTGTCCAGCTAAGGTCGACCATATTGCCGGCAGCGGTGGCCGTAAATGCTGTCGGGTAGTTTGAAGGCTCAGGCAGAGGCCCGCTGCCAAACCCCTGCCCGGTGTTTAATGCTCCGGCTGTAGCTGTTATCGGACCTATCCAGGTAAAGTCACTGTATTGTGTGCCGTTACCTGTTAGCTGTAGCGAAACGCCGGCAGCTGGTACAGGATTATCCTCTTCAACACCAATGTCAATGGATGTCATTCCATTGGCAGGGCCATCTATTGCTGTCAGAGCACCTTCATAGCTCAGAAACTGTCCGGTAATCACGCTGCCGTTATAGCTCAGTGCTATTCCATCCGGGGAGCCGTTCTGGATGCTTGCCCCATTAAGAGTGTAGTTGTATGAATAAATAGTAAAGTTGCCAACCGTACTTCCAACGGTAAAGGCATCAAGGGTCACAACCGGAGGATATCCGGCCCCACCGTTACCATTATACAGATCAATCTGAAATAATGACAATGTATAGCTTCCAGGATTTTCAATGACAACCTCTATGGTTTCATCAACATCTGTACTTGTATTATCATAATGAATCTCATTGATCCATGCATTCTGACCCTGTAGGTTAAGGGCAAAGAGGGCTAGTAAAGCCACTAAAAGGGTAGTGATCTTTTTCATAATATATTTGTTTGTTAAAGCTGATTTATGCTAAGATGCCAAATCTTATTTAAGTACAAATATGCTTGTTTTTAATCAAAAAGTAAAGCAAAGCGGCTTAAATATTTGTTAACAAACAGTGAAAAAAAAAGTCCCGCGGTGGGCGGGACTTTTTAAATTATGTTATTGCAGTTTACTTTTTATCTTCTGGCGGAACTTCTTCGAAGTCAACGTCTGTGACTTCATCATCGCCTGAACCACCTGCGCCGGGATCACCACCTGCGGCATCCGGTCCTGCTTGTTCGGCACCCGGCTGTCCGGTATTCTGATACATCTCAGAGCTGGCAGCCTGCCACATGGCATTCATCTTTTCCAGGGCTGCATCGATGGCATCGATATCCTGATTCTTATGCGCTTCCTTCAGTTCGTTGAGCGCAGTTTCGATCTCGGCCTTTTTCTCAGCCGGAAGTTTGTCGCCATATTCTTTGAGTTGTTTCTCGGTCTGGAAGATCATGGCATCGGCACTGTTGAGCTTGTCAACCCTGTCCTTTGCCTTTTTATCTTCATCGGCATTGGTTTCCGCTTCCTGTTTCATCTTATTGATCTCATCATCGGTAAGGCCTGATGATGCTTCAATACGTATTTGCTGTGATTTTCCTGTTCCTTTATCTTTAGCGGAAACATTCAGGATGCCATTGGCATCAATATCGAAGGTTACTTCAATCTGTGGTACACCCCTGGGAGCAGGAGGGATACCGTCGAGGTGGAACCTGCCGATACTTTTGTTGCCTGCGGCCATTGGCCTTTCACCCTGAAGAATATGGATCTCAACTGAAGGCTGGTTATCAGCAGCAGTGGAAAAGGTTTCTGATTTCTTCGTTGGGATGGTTGTATTTGATTCTATCAGCCTGGTCAATACACCACCAAGGGTTTCAATACCCATTGAGAGCGGAGTTACGTCAAGCAATAATACATCTTTTACCTCACCGGTGAGAACACCACCCTGTATGGCAGCACCAACGGCAACAACCTCATCAGCATTCACACCTTTTGAAGGCTCTTTGCCAAAGAAGTCTTTTACAACCGTTTGTATGGCCGGAATACGTGTTGATCCACCAACAAGAATAACTTCATCAATATCTGAAGAACTGAGGCCTGCATCTTTAAGAGCAAGTTTACAGGGCTCGATGGTTGCCTGGATCAGGCTGTCACACAGCTGTTCAAACTTTGATTTGCTCAGCTTTCTGACAAGGTGTTTAGGAATACCATCAACCGGCATGATATAAGGCAGGTTGATCTCTGTTTCTGCTGAGCTTGAAAGTTCGATCTTTGCTTTCTCGGCAGCTTCCTTCAGGCGCTGCATGGCCATAGGATCCTTGTGAAGGTCGATACCTTCATCTTTCTTAAATTCTTCAGCAAGCCACTCAATAATGGCATCATCAAAGTCGTCACCGCCAAGGTGTGTATTTCCATTGGTTGATTTAACTTCAAATACGCCGTCACCCAGTTCGAGGATAGAGATATCGAATGTACCTCCACCAAGGTCAAAAACGGCAACTTTTACATCACTTGTTTTCTTATCCAGTCCGTAAGCTAAGGCGGCCGCTGTGGGCTCGTTGATGACCCTGCGGACAGTAAGTCCTGCAATCTCACCTGCCTCCTTGGTTGCCTGACGTTGCGAGTCGCTAAAATAAGCAGGTACTGTGATCACCGCTTCAGATACATCTTGTCCAAGATAATCTTCGGCCGTTTTCTTCATCTTCTGAAGTACCATGGCTGAGATCTCCTGAGGAGTATACTTACGATCATCGATCTGTACCCTGGGGGTATTGTTATCACCCTTGATCACTTTATAAGGTACTCGTTTTACTTCTTTGGTAACCCTGTCGAAGGTCTCACCCATAAAACGTTTGATACTATATACTGTTTTTTCAGGATTGGTGATAGCCTGCCTTTTTGCAGGATCGCCAACCTTTCTTTCACCATTCTCGGTAAATCCAACAATGGATGGTGTTGTCCTTCGTCCTTCACTGTTCGGAATAACAACGGGCTCATTCCCTTCCATCACGGCTACACATGAATTGGTAGTTCCTAAGTCAATTCCAATTATTTTTCCCATTATATAATTTATTTTGTTTGTTTGACACTTTTATTTCTGACAGGGGTATGTCAATGATTGTGCCAAGAGGGAATATGTCAGAAAATGAAGATGTTTTGGAAAGGTTTGTGACAAAACGTCAGAAATTATCCATTGAGGAAGAAAATGCTTTGTCTGCTGTGACAGAGTATGCAGGGCGCTTAATACTCGAATTTTAACCAGTAGTGGTTCTCTTTGATCCGGTACCTGGTCTCGTCATTAAGCTTCTTGGTTTTCACAGCCCGTGTACGGGATGAAAAAATGCCTACACCATTATTGATATTTGAATATTGCGGACGATCCTGAATAATACTGCTCGAAGGTTCATTCACTTCCATATATGTATTCAGGTCAACACCTCCTGCCTCCACAATAAATTCAACCAGGCCTGAATAGCGGTGGAGGACTTTTGCTTCCTGTTCGGCATCTTCGTAGGGCACATACTTTTCCAGTGCATTAAAAAATGTTGAGCCATTGTAATATGACTCTACTTCATCCCCAATAGTAGACTTTTTTGTGTCTCTATGCCAGTCGAAGAAGCGAAAAACGGTATCCTCCTGTCCTTCCCACACTTCTTTATAATGAAACCTGATGGTGATATCGTAACGGGGAGCCTGTTCCTTCCTGTTCCAAATAACGGGGTTGATCAGCTCATAATTAAAACCAATTGCTTTGGCAAAGCCGGGTTTCGTAATGTCAGAATACTGGAAACTTTCGATCGTATTGGTCTCTGAAGTGACCTCCATATTGTTATAGATGATCTGCAGCTGATACTTTGTGTCTTCAGCAGGTATAAATGGACTGCAATATAATACCTGGTATGGATTGTAAAATATCCCGGGATCTTTTTGATCCAGGGTGATGGTGTCAAAATGAATAATATCAGAAGGGTTATCCTCCGGCCACATCTTAACTGACAGGCTTTCTGTAAACTCGCTGGAATCTTTTACCTGTGCCATGATCAGGGCATTATCCGGTCCAAGGAATGCTTTGTTGATTTTCAGGTAAGTGGTGTCATCATTAGGGTCGAGAATGCCGTAAACCACCACGATATCCTGGTATGAGGCATTTATATCAACATCATTGCTGCACCCTGAAAATACGAATGAAGCTGTTAATAAAAGAAGCAGATATTGTAGATTCTTCATTAGCTTAAATTATAGCCTACAAAAGTATGGAAAATAATGATTCATATGTCCTTTTTTCTGCACCCGACACCCTGCACCCTGCTCCCGGTACCCAATAATTCCCTACCTTTGCCTCGCTTGTTGATTACCAAATAAAAACAGGAACAATGGTAAATGAACCTACTTTCCCTAAAGTCACTACACATGTGCTTCAGGAGATGAAACTCAAGAACGAAAAAATAGGCATGCTGACGGCCTACGATTTTAGTATGGCCCGCATTCTGGATCAGGCCGGGATTGACATTATTCTCGTTGGCGACTCTGCATCAAATGTAATGGCAGGGCATAAGACCACGCTGCCCATTACGCTGAATGACATGATCTATCATGCATCATCGGTGATGCGGGCTGTTAAAAGGGCCCTCGTCGTTGTTGATCTCCCGTTCGGGACATACCAGGGCGATTCCAGGGAAGCTTTGCATTCGGCCATCAGGATCATGAAAGAATCAGGTGCTAATGCCGTGAAGATGGAAGGAGGTGCTGAAATCCTGGAGTCGGTCGAAAGGATATTGTCGGCCGGTATTCCGGTGATGGGACATCTAGGGCTGACCCCCCAGTCGATACATAAATTCGGGACCTATGTGGTAAGAGCAACGGATGAAGATGAGGCGAACAAGCTTGTTGAGGATGCTCATTTGCTTGAAGAAGCGGGCTGCTTTGGTATTATTCTGGAAAAGATTCCTGCCATGCTCGCTGCAAAGGTTGCGAAAGAAGTAAAAATTCCGACTATTGGCATTGGGGCCGGTAACCAGGTGGACGGACAGGTATTGGTGCTGCACGACATGCTGGGAATTACCCAGGAATTTTCACCGCGCTTCCTACGCCGCTACCACAACCTGAGTGAAGAGATCAAAGGATCGGTAAAAGCATATATCAAAGATGTAAAGAGCGTCGACTTCCCGAATGAACGCGAGCAATATTAAAAAGCCACGTCAAATACTCCCCTCCGAGGTCCTTTATGAGGACAATCACATTATCATTGTGAACAAACGTTCATCGGATATTGTGCAGGGTGATAAGACAGGTGATATTCCTCTTAGCGAAATAGTTAAGCAATATATTAAGGAGAAATATAATAAACCCGGGGAGGTATACCTTGGTGTTGTGCATCGCCTTGACCGCCCCGTAAGCGGAGCCGTGATCTTTGCCCGTACAAGCAAAGCGCTGACACGGCTCAATGAGATGATACGCGATCGAAAGATACAGAAAACATATTGGGCCGTCACTGCAGAAAAACCAACATCCCACGAAGGACATCTTATCCACTATTTAAAGAAGAACCAGAAGAAGAATACATCTTTTGCGTACAGCGAGGCAGGGGATGGACGGCTGAAAGCGGAACTTACATTTAAGTACATAATGTCATCAGATCGTTATCACCTGCTTGAAGTAGACCTTTTAACGGGCAGGCACCATCAGATCAGGGTGCAGCTGGCTGAGGAAGGGTGTGTGATCAAGGGTGACCTCAAATATGGTGCCCGCAGATCGAACAAGAATGCCTCCATCCACCTGCATGCCAGAAAAGTCTCTTTTATACATCCCGTAAAAAAGGAGACTATAGAAATACTTGCCCCGGTACCGGATGACCCCATATGGAACCATTTTGAAGAAGCCCTGGCCTGAGAAGGCTTTGCCTGTTATTAAGTCTGAGCATCTTTTCCTACCTTTGAATGATGCTCGTAAAGCGCTTGTTTAATATCAGATATGTATTCCTGTTTTCCGTGTTGCTCTTTGTTATGACGGAGAAGCAGGGGCATGCCCAATATTTCAGTACAGGGCAGGAAGCGGCCTCCATTCGATGGAGACAGATCAGTACAGCACACATAAAGCTGGTTTTTCCGGATTATTATGAGGCCAATGCCAGGAAACTGGCTGCTTATATTGATACTAGCAGTTATTATGCTTCAAAGACATTGAAGCACAGGCCCAAAAGAATATCGCTGCTACTTCATACGCAAAGCACAACTTCAAATGCCCTCGTGATCTGGGCTCCCAAACGCATGGAGTTCTATACTACTCCTCCACAGGATATGTACGCTCAACCATGGCTGGAACAGCTTACCTTACACGAGTACAGGCATGTTGTGCAGGTTGATAAGTTGAACCAGGGTATGACAAAAGTGATCTCATGGATATTCGGGCAGCAGGGTACAGGCGCCATCCTGGGCCTTTACGTGCCTCCATGGTTTCTGGAAGGTGATGCTGTTGCCACGGAAACAGGATTAAGCCATGCAGGGCGGGGCCGGCAACCACTCTTTGAGATGAAGCTCAGGGCACAGTTTCTTGAAAAGGGCATCTACCCCTATGATAAGGCTGTTTTGGGTTCTTATAAGGACTTTATCCCCAATGAATATGAACTGGGCTATTTTATGGTGGCTGAGGGAAGACGAAAGTATGGCGCTGAGTTATGGTCGCATACCCTGGATGTAGTCGCGAAAAGGCCTTATATGATAACGCCATTTCAGAAAGGAATAAAGGACATAAGCGGAAAAAGGAAGCTGCCATTTTACCAGGAATGCATGGATGGTATAAAACAGCGGTGGGCCATTCAGGACCGCCTGACAGAACCTATACTTGTACGACAGTTAAGTCCTGATTCCCGTAATTATACAAATTACCGGCATCCGAAATTTATTGGAGACAAGAAGATCATGGCCCTGAGGACAGGTATTGATGATATACCGAGATTTGTAAGTATTGATACTAATGGAGTTGAAGAAGTGGTTTATACTCCGGGCTTTCTGAAGGACGAAACAATATCTTGTACATCCGATAAGATATGTTGGGTGGAAACCCGCCCCGACCCCCGCTGGGCAAACAAAAGCTCTACGGTGATCAGAACCTGTGACATCGGATCAGGGGAATCGCATACTTTGAATCTTCGATTGCGTTTGTTTGCACCCTCTTTATCTGATGATGCCTCTCGTATCCTTGTGGTTTATGTGGATAGCATTGATCAGCATGGCTTTATGATCATAGATGCGAAAAGTGACAGTGTGATAAAGAAAATTCCTGTTCCCCGGAATGTCTTCCCGCAAACTCCGGTATGGGCGGGAGGGGAGCATTTCCTGACTGTATTGGTGCGGGATGCAGGAAAGTCGCTTGTTCGGATCAATATTGAAAAGGGAAGCATTGAATATCTTACCGATTGGGATTATAATGACATATCCCAGCCGGTGTACTATCATCCAAATATTTATTTTACGGCTGCATGGTCAGGGATATCAAATATTTATGCGCTGAATACTGATGACGGCAGCATCAATATGATCAGCAATTCACGTTTTGGTGCTGTCGACCCTGTTGTTTCAAAGGATGGTAAAACATTGATGTATGCAGATTATACCGCTGACGGATACCGTATCATTGCTCAGGAGATGGGCTATTATGAAAAAGTAGCATTGGAGCATGTGTTCGACAGGTCAATAGCCTTGCACGAAGTAATTGCCGGGCAGGAGGAGGTGGTCCCTGCCTGGTCGGAGATGCCTGAATCAAAGGCGCCTTCAAAGAAATACTCGAAAATTGCCAGCTTATTCAACTTCCATAGCTGGGCACCGCTTGATATCAATGCTTCTACTTATGATATAAACCCGGGTGTCTCTATCATGTCGCAGAACCTTCTCAGCAGCAGTTTCCTGAGTGCGGGGTATCAGTATAACATGAATGAGGAAGAGGGAAAGGTTTATGGATCATACAGTTATCATGGGTGGTATCCCGTTATTGATGTATATGCTGATTACGGGCTCCGCAGGGAAGTCATCTCGCACGCGCTACAGGATGAGATCACCTGGAATGAGACCAATATTAAAGCAGGCCTGCGATTGCCCTTAAACCTGAGGAGGGGGAAATACTATGCCGGGATCACCCCGTCGGTTTATCTGAACCAGATCATCAGAAAAATGAGGCCCGGCAACATACTGGGGTTCACCCATCCCAATATAACGTCTGCTCAGTACAGCATCAGGATGTACAGGCAGATCAAACGCTCTGTTCGTGATATTTACCCCGCCTGGGGACAGAGCTTTTACCTGTATTATGACGATACTCCATTTGATCCTCCCGCATACAGTTACCTTTTTGCCGGGATTGCCAGCCTTTATTTTCCGGGGATCATGCGTCATCACGGACTAAATATTTACGGCGGATACCAGCACCGGCATATCAGCAATTATAAATTTTCTGGCAGGCTGCCTTATCCCCGCGGCATTACGGGCAGGCAGGATGAACAATTATATTCCTGCAGGGGTACCTATGCCTTCCCGATTGCTTATCCCGACTGGAGCCTGGGGCCGCTGATTTACTTAAAACGTATTCGTGGAGCAATATTTTATGATTATGCATTGGGGATAAACACCGGGGAGGATCATGAATACAATTCTATGGGCGTTGATCTTATCACAGAGGTTCACCTTCTGAGGTTTCTGGCTCCCTTCGAATTTGGCCTCAGAAGCATTTATCTGCCTGATGATCGATCTGTGGCCTGGAACTTCCTTTTTGGAGTCGGCTTTTAGGATAAGGATTTGTCTTTATCTTTACCCCGGATACCTTACAGCAAAGTATTATGAAAAAAAGAGAGATTACCTTCAAACCCGAACTGGAGTCTATTATCGGGAAATGTGATGTGTGCAATATGTCCATGGTTGACGAAAACGGAAAGCCTTATGTGTTACCAATGAATTTTGGTTTCAAGGACGACTATATATATTTCCATTCATCCCCATCCGGGAAGAAGATCGATATTTTAAGGAAAAGTCCACAAGTTTGCATTTCTTTCAGTGCCGACCATCAGCTACGCTGGGTAAATAAGGAGGTGGCCTGTAGCTGGGGCATGAAATATCGCAGTGTGCTTGCCTATGGAAAAGTGGAGTTTATCGATGACTTTGATAAAAAGGAAAAGGCATTGAAGGTCATCATGAAGAATTATTCTGATGATGATTTTACCTTCAATGCCCCTGCCGTAAAGGATGTGATGGTTTACCGTGTGCTTATTGAAAAGCTCGAAGGCCGGGTGCTTGGCTATTAGCTGGAGAGCCAGCGTTCTGCTTCAATAGCTGCCATACAACCGCTGCCGGCTGCTGTAACCGCCTGGCGAAACACATGGTCTTGTACATCACCTGCAGCGAATACACCTTCTACACTGGTATAGGTTGAGTCGGGTTTTGTTTTGATATAACCCATATCATCCATTTCAAGCTGTCCGGTAAAAATATCGGTATTGGGTTTATGTCCGATGGCCACAAAGAAGCCGTCTACCGGCAGGATCTTTTGATCAGCTGTTTTTACATTTTGTACTTTTACACCGGTCACCTTTTTCCCAAATCCTTCAACTTCTCCAACTACTTCAACAGGTACGTGGTCCCAAACCAATTCGATATTTTCTGTTTCAAGTACTTTTTTCTGCATGGCTTTGGATGCACGTAATTCGTCGCGGCGGTGTACCAGATATACTTTATTGCACAGTTTGGCCAGGTAGGTGGCTTCTTCTGCTGCGGTATCGCCTCCGCCCACAATGGCTACGTCTTTACCTTTATAGAAAAATCCGTCGCAGGTGGCACAGGCGGACACGCCATAGCCGTTGTACTCTGATTCAGATTCAAGCCCGAGCCATTTTGCACTGGCACCGGTAGCTATGATCACAGTTTCTGCTTCAATCACTTTGCCATCGTCTGCTTTAGCAATAAATGGACGATTCGACATGTCGATCTCGGTGATCATCCCCCAGCGGATTTCTGCATCAAACCTTTCAGCTTGTTTTTTCAGGTCTTCCATCATCGCCGGGCCTTCTGTACCTTCAGGATAACCCGGAAAATTATCAATTTCTGTTGTGGTGGTCAGCTGCCCGCCAGGCTGCAAGCCCTGGTACATTAGAGGTTTAAGGTCGGCACGTGCAGCATAGATGGCTGCGGTATATCCTGCCGGCCCTGAGCCGATGATCAGGCATTTTGTTTTTTCAATGTTTTCGCTCATGGATTTATTTGTTATTGTTATTTCTTTTGACAAAATTACATATTTCCCGCTCCCGGGAAAGATGATCTACCATTGTCATAAAGTGTGCCAAAATACAAATGTTGTTAATTTACAGTACTTTCAGAGTTTTTATCATGCTTGCTATTGCTGACAAATTGTCGGAATGAATGGGAGCAAGCCAGTGAATAATTTAGTAATTTCCGGGCCATTATATCTGATAAAAGCATAATTAAAATTGGTTACTTTTGCAGGATGCATGAGTTTTTGAAATCAATTTGTGCTGATCACGATACTAAATATTGATGATTTATGAGTAGTGTTAAAGACAAGCTTTCAAAATATCTTTTGAGCGACATATCGTTATTTGTGATCATGATCGTAATATTGTCATTCATCTACGGATATCAGAGGACTACATTTATTCCTCCGCAGGGACTGCATCAGTACAGGCAATGTGTAAGCGCTGCATTTGCCATGAACTACTATAATTATGATCTTGATATCACGCAGACCAGATTATATAACCACCTGGCGGAAAAAGGTGGTTCTGATGTTGTCCTTGCCGAATGCCCCGTCTTATATTACTTTGTAGGTATTTTATATACCATTTTTGGTAATCATGACTCCATTTTCAGGATCGTGAATGCTTTGTTGTTGTTCATTGGTTTGTTTTACCTGTTTAAGTCGTTGAGAATTCTGCTGCAAGACAAATTTTGGGCTTTATTTGTTACGGCGATTATATTTACCTCGCCAACACTAATTTATTATGGAAATAATTTTTTGCCGGACACAAGTGCTTTTGGCCTTGTATTTATTGCATTATACCATCTTGTAAGATATAGCAGGGAGCAGAAAAATAAATATCTGTATTTCGCGGCGATCATATTTGCGCTCGCGGGATTATTGAAGATAACGGCGCTCGTTTCACTTATGGCTGTGATGAGCACTTTTGTATTTTTCTGGTTATTTGATTCCAATATCAGGAGCACTTATAAGTTCAGGGTGTTTGTTTTTCCAATGCTCATCCCCTTTATAGTAGTGGGGGCGTGGTATTTATTTGTTTCATATTATCATGCGAATTACGGAGCTTCGGTTTCACCTGTGGATATCAGGCCATTCTGGCGATTGGACCAGGAGGCCATTACAGCAACACTGGACAGAATACAAAATGAATGGCTTCATTCATATTTTAACATATACCTGCTGATTTTTATTGGGTGTGTATTGCTGTCAAATATCATATTCTTCAGGAGATCAAATAAATTCCTGGCCATACTGACTTATATTAGTATAGTGGGGGCAGCCGGATTTTTCCTGTTGTTTTTCAGCTCTTTCAGACTGCATGATTATTACATGATCAATTTGTTTATCATCATAATATTTATCCTTATTACCGGCTTGATGCTATTAAAGCAATACGCACATCGTGTTTACAAAAATTATCTTGTAAAAATTGTGTTTACTGCGGCTCTTGTTTTTCTGGCTTTGAGCGCAGTAAAAGAGGTTGATTTTAAATATAATTCATATCATAACAATAGGTTCCGGCATAAGTTCTATGGCCTTGTGGGCATTGAAGAAGTGAATAGAAATCTGGGCATACAGCCACGCGACCTGGTGATAAGCATACCTGATAAAAGTATTAATATTTCATTGTATTTGATGAACCAGCCCGGGTTTACTGATTTTGGGTTCAATGCTAAAAAAGGTGCTGGCAGAATGGAATTCTTCATTTCCAAGGGAGCAAAATATTTGATTGTCAGCGATAGCACCATTTATGAGGACACCTCATATCAATATCTGAGGCCATATCTTGCTAAGCGGATCGGTGAATTTAAGAATATTGATATTTATGATATCAGAATTGATTAGCATATTTACACCTTATTCGTTAGCTTTAATTATATAAACCAACAAGCTATTAGCTTATATCATGCCTGAGAATGAGCTCACTCTTTTGAAAGAGGACATACAATGACAATACTTATCTTAAGAATCATAGAGAAAGTTTTAATTATCTATTTTGCAGGATATTTCATTATTGATATTGCCTTGTATGTTTATTCTATATTTATTTTTCTAAAGAAAAAGAAAGGCCGTAATGAAACATTAGATTATTCAAATCACTTTGTTTCTATAATCGTTCCAACCTATAATGAAGATGTCTCAATTGTACATTGTACCCATATGTTGATGGAATTAGACTATCCCAATTATGAAGTAATTATCGTTAATGATGGCTCCAATGATCAGACACTGGAAACACTCTACAATAATTTTGATTTCCATGAAATTGAAAATGAGATCAGGCCGGAAATACTAACAAATCCGATTAAAAAAATCCTACGTTCAAAAACCAGGAACCTGACCTTAATTGATAAAGAAAATGGAGGGAAAGCCGACTCCATCAATGCAGGGATTAACTTCTCAAACGGCAACTACATTTGTACTATTGATGCCGACTCAATTCTGGATACAAAAGCTTTAAAGGAAGTTGTCAGGCCATTTATCCTTAACCCAAAAACCATTGTTTCGGGTGGGCAGCTGGCGGCTTCGAATGATTTGATAATTGAACACAATCAGGTTGTCAATTCCAAAACACCGACTAATATCTGGGTGCTCTGGCAAATTATTGAATACATTAAGTCCTTTATGATCTCACGGCTTGGCTTAAGTAAGATCAACGCTCTATTGATTATGTCAGGTGCTTTTTCCTTATATAAAAAAGATGATCTACTCCAAACGGGTGGATTTTTAACAAGGATCAACACGCATCCTTATATTGCAGAAACAATGGGCCCTGGAAAACAGACAGTTTGTGAGGATATGGAAATTGTGGTTAGGCTTTATCAATATTATCGGGATAAAAAGATGAAGCCAAAGACGGTATTTTTACCTGAGCCTGTGTGTTGGACAGAGGTCCCGGACAATGGTAATAATTTATTTAAGCAGCGCTCGAGGTGGCAGCAGGGGCTGGCAGAAACACTGAAAATTCATCGTAAAATGATATTCGAGCCGGGATACGGCATGACCGGATTAATTGGTTTGCCGTATTATTTCTTATTTGAATTGTTTTCTCCGCTGATAAAAGTGTTTTCCCTCATCTTTATTGCCGTCTCAGTATTTTATGGTACCATTAATTTTCAATTTGTTGCCATGCTCATCATTGGTGTTATGCTTGTTACTGCAATAATCATGAGTTCAATTACAGCCATTATTGAAAACTGGAGCCAGAAACAAAATTCGGTTAACCGTGATGCCCTGAGGTATAAAAGTTTTAAAGATTGGTTATGGCTGATTGTTGCCGGTATCATTGCCGAATTTACATATTCTTTCTTTAAAATAGCCGCTCAGATTTCGGGGCTTATTGACTTTATAAAAGGGAAAAGTGATTGGAAGAAATTTGAAAGAAGAGGATTGAAACAAACATGAAACTGAATATAGCAATACTTATTATTATTTTGTTTGCAGGTGCATCCTATGGACAAAATAATGACCCGGAACATTGGAGGGCCCGGGGTGATACGGCCCGGCTTGATGGGGATTACCATGCTGCCATCCAATATTACGATATGATATATCAAAATGATTCAACAGATGTTGAAGCCCTGAACAGCCTGGGGAATTGTTACCTGTTTATTGACAAACCTAAGGAATCTATTTACTACTTTGAGCTTGCTTTATATTTGACGCCCGGTGAAGTTCAACAATATTTTTACCTGGCGAAGGCATATAGCTTTTCCGGGCAGTTAAATGAAGCCATTGAAATATACAGGGAGATCAATAAAATTGATGACACCTACTCCGAAGCCTGGGCTGGAATCGGTAAGATGTATTATTGGAAGGGAAAGCCAAAAACGGCCAGCATGTATTATGGCAGGGCCCTGGAATTGGATCCGGGAAATGAGACAATGATAAATGAAAATCAACAGATTCAGGACGAATTGAAATTTGGCTTTTCCCTTAATGTGGGTCCGGTAAGGGAAGTTGAAGAAACTTACGAAATCGATGCGCTGATCTCTAAAGTTAAATTAGAAAAGAGAATAAATGACCATTTTCATATTGATGCCAATACCCTTGTAGATTATTCAAGTAGAGCGTTTACTGATAATATCGGAGACACCACCAGGTGGTTCAATACTGCCTGGATAAAAGGAAGTTGGATTGTAGAACATCATATAATAAGCGCCCATGTGGGGTATAGTACCAGTGATAATTTATTTTCAGCATATGGATTGAATTGGAGGTTGAATTACAGTTTTGGAAAATTGAAAGTAAAAAATTCGATTACTGCAGGCTATGATTATTTTTATTATTGGAACAGGGTAGGCAGAAAATCAGTGTCAGATGTACTTAGCTTAAGTTTTGGGGAATTAACCTTCACTACCTCCTGTACTTTTGGCCTTATCGACTCTGTCATGGTTGACGACATTGTTTCAGATACTTATGGACTTTCTGATAATCCGTACAATGCTTATGCTCTGTCACTGACCTATAAAATTCTGGCAAGGCCTGCCATAAACATAGGCCTGAGTCATTCTTACCTGAACTTCAAGTACAAATCGCCGCTTTATTATTCTCCATTTGACAGAAAGTTAACAGGCGCTTTAGCATCTGTATATTATGATTACAAAAAACTATATGTTTATGGTAGATTTTCCTATAATTTAGGAACGGAGATTTATTATGACGAAGACAATAATGGCAATGGTAATGGAAGTGGCAATAATAATAACAATACTCAGGAAGTAAAAATGAATGTTAATAATTGGTCAACGAATATTGAAATGGGATACAATCTTAATCCAATAGCTATTTCTGTCGGTGTAAGCAATTTTTATAATCCCTTTTATCAAAACATTACAGGATTTATGGCTATTAAGGTGCTCTTATAATGAAAGGCAAATTTATAATCATATCGCTGCTTATCCTTCTGCTGGCTTTTACCGTTTACAAAATGATGGAATTTGAATCGGAGATCAGGCAGGAAAGAACCATCAGGCTTTATGTTGAAGATGAATCAAGACCATTGCTGGCGCAATTTTCCGATGAGGATATTATTGATGCTGCGGCGAATTCTGATTATTATTTTGCTGCCAGGGGGGATTATTTTAAGATGTTAAAAATAAGATACCTTTATGATGAAAGACAGACATACTGGGAAAATATCTTTATTAAAGGCGTTAACCTGGGGGTTGCTGTCCCCGGGAACTTTCCGGCTGAATTCACCCTGACTTATTCAGAATACCTGGAATGGTTGAAACTCATTGGCGGGATGAATGCAAACATCATCAGGACATATACTATTCTGCCTCCTGAATTTTATGAGGCACTTTCCTATTATAATCTGCATCATCGTGATAAACCACTGTACCTGATACAGGGGGTATGGGCCAAAGTGCCCGATAATGATAATTATTACGATGTAGATTATGCCCGTGAGTTTCAAAAAGAAATTATTGATGTGATGGATGTTATTCATGGAAACGCTGTGCTGGCAAAGCAAACGGGAAAAGCTTCAGGCACGTATGCCACTGATGTCTCAGCCTATGTAGCCGCCTTGCTGTTAGGCCGGGAATGGGAGCCCGGAGCCGTTTTTAAGACCAATCAGTTAAATAAAACTACACACTTCAATGGTGATTTTATCAGTATGAACGATGGGAATGCAATGGAAGCCTGGTTGGCAGGCATGATGGATTTTGCAGTTTTATATGAAACACAAACATATCAATTTCAACATCCAGTTTCATTTGTAAACTGGCTTCCATTGGACCCTATGTATCACAATACAGAAATTATTGAAAACAAAAAGGTTCGTGAATATGATAATGATTTAGAAGATATTGATTTTAGGAAATTTCATGCTACTGAGTTGTTTCCCCCGGGAATTTATGCCGCCTATCATGCGTATCCTTATTATCCGGATTTTATTTATTTGCAAGAGTCATACAGGAATTCACCAAATAATGAAAATATTAAGGACCCTTATTTTGGTTATTTGGAAGACCTGAAACAGCATACTCAGGGAATGCCGTTAATTATTGCAGAATACGGGCTTCCATCAAGCCGTGGGTCAAGCCATCATTCGCCTTATGGCTTTCATCAGGGAGGGTTGTCAGAATCGCAACAGGCAACATTATCGCTGGCACTAACTAAAGATATTGTAAACAGTCGTTGCGGTGGTGCTATTTATTTTGCGTGGATAGATGAGTGGTTTAAGCACAATTGGCTGGTCATGGATTTTGAACAGCCCTTTGATGACAGGAAGTTATGGCACAATATGGAAAATCCGGAGCAAAATTTCGGTATTTATGCTATGGAGAGCAGAACAAAGACCATTGATGGCGATTTAAGTGACTGGGACGCTGATGATTTTGAAGCTGGTAAATTGAAGATGCGATCTGCCGCTGATCCCGGATATTTTTACATGTCAGCAATATTACCCGGGTTTAATTTTAAAACCCACAATCTGTATGTCGCCATCGACACCTATGATGAAGAAAAGGGAGATCACAGATTGCCTTTTTCAAACAAAGAATTTGATAGGGGATTTGAATTTCTTCTGCAATTTATATCTCAAGACAGTGCACTGATCTTAGTTGATGAACCCTATTCCGTTTTTACCGATATTTATAATGATATGACCCCCGTTTACGCTTCAAAGAAAAATAACAATGGGAACTATATTCATCAATTGATGCTGACAAACAGGGGTAGGGAAGGATTGCTTGGTAAAAAAACGGATTCGGTCATTATTGATCGGAGCCCCCTGATTTTCGGGAATTCATCAGACCCGGACTTTTCAAATGCAGACTGGTATTTTAATGACACTGATCACACAATTGAAATCAGACTGGGCTGGCATTTAATTAATGTGAGCGATCCGGCTAAGAGATATGTCCTCGACGATATTGCCGGAACAAAGGGTGTTGAATATTCAAAAACTGATGCCGTTCATATTTACGCTTTTATTACAGATAAAAACAGGCATGTGATCCAACAATATCCTGAGGGTGAACCGTATTCATTTATTTGGGATGAATGGCAAATGCCGGAATATAACCGGCGTCTTAAGCCGGTTTATTATACACTTCAGGAATATTTCAATGAGTTGAGCGTCGGCCATGACCGTAATATCAAGCAGGAAGAAACTGAAGAAGTGTTATCAATATGCGATTATTACAACGACAAAGAAGGTGCCATCAGCATCAGCTTTGATAATGCAGGGTTTTCACAATATATGTACGCCTGGCCTATCTTAAAAAAATATGGATTTAAAGCTACTTTTGGCATCATTCCTGAACTACTGGACGAGATCCCTGGCCTCTATGAATTAAATGAAAATGTTAAACTGAAAAGACTGGGCATATCACAGGTAAAAGAACTGGCCGGAAACAATGAAATCGCATTTCAGGTACACGACCTTGATCCAGTCGGTCATGGTGAGGTATTATCTCTTGAACACCAATCAGGTACAGAAATACGTACTTTGCATTCGAATGGCACCACCTTGAATAAGCTGGCACAAAAAGCCTTTATGTTTGTCAGAGGGCCATCCGGGGTGGAGCCATTATTGAGATCAGAGCATAAGGGAGTCGGGTACACGGTTTCCAGTTCCGACATCTCCCAGCTTAAATTAGACAGCCTTATTCACACTCAAAAAAACAAATGGACCATTTTGCTTTATCACCATTTATTCGATGATGAAAAGGAGATCCCCTCTAAAATAAGCGATGGTAAACGAAGTGAATTTTTTATCAATAGATCGGATTTTGAGAAGCAAATCAGGCTTGTACGCAATAGCAATCACTGGATATCAACCGAATCAAATGTTTTTAAATATCTGAAAGAAAAAAGCGAATCATCAATACAGCTTACGCAATTTCAGGATATATTATTTTTAAAGATTGTTAATGAATTGGATATAAGTAAATTCAATCACCCCTTAACGCTTAGTTATAAGACCAATGCAAAAACAATCAGGATAAAAGGTTCGGAATCAGACGGAACCTATTCTAACAGAACCGGCTGTATTCAGTTTAATGCCTTACCAAATAAAGAAATTACCATAGAAGTTATAGAATGATGAAACATATTTTTTTAATTTCCATTTTAGCTTTACTGCTTGCGCAATGTGCCGAACCGGCAGGAAAGGACAATGATAGTATCGCCCTGAATAGACAATTGCCCCGGGTGTTGTTTATCACAACCGGGATCAGCGATGAGGATGCGCAACTGGCACAAGGAGTTGTTGTGGCAGTCCAATCATTTAACAAACAGGGTGCAATGGTCAGGCTTGAACCACGTGATATTTTATATGATTATGAGGAATTGACCAGATATAATATTGTCATCCTTTCAACTTTTCCGGCTTATCACGATGCTGATAGAATGTACTCGCTTAGCTATATGTCAGATGAAGAATTGCATAATTTAACCAGGTTTGTGCGCCAGGGTGGGGTAATGATCTCAGGTGATAATGTGGGTCGTAATTTTCCCGATGGAACAGACAGGATAATTGCATATCAGCAACTAAATTCAGAGAACTGGGAGTTGTCGAAATGCTACGGATTAAGTTTATCCGAAAAAAATATGACGGCTTATCAAAGCGAAGGAGAAATTGCCAACTATTCCAAATGGCATATTAATCCGGGATCTTTCATAGAAGAGGACGCGGAATTGTGGACTTTAGTTCCTGACACTGTTATTTCAAAAAATCTTAAAGTTTTAGGTTACTGGACCCATGCAGAGGACTCAATACCGGCATTTATTGAAAATAAGTATGAAAAAGGAACTGCCTTTCTGATGTCATCCTCCAGTTTTCTTCATCCTGTGAATGATGGTGGCTACTGGAGTGTTGAACAAATTGAAAAGTTTTACAATTACGTGATTGATGAATACAATACATTAAATGGTTTCAATGTAACTTTAAATCCATGGCCAAATGGACATGACTATGCATTTTGTGTTACCTTCAATTCGGAAGGCGAGATTGATCAATGCAAACGTATCTACCAGATGCTTGAAGATGAAAATATCAAACCCACAATATTTGTGAATGGCATGGTGAATGATACCATAATATCGTTTTTGAAAAAGACGAAATATCAATTAGAGTCGAGTGGATATTCTTACAGCAATTATAAAGGCATGAAGTATCCACAATCTTTGGATGACATTTTGCGCAATGAAAACAAATGGGATATAGATTTTCAGGGATTTCGCTTCCCCTACACCAAGCCAGGCTACTGGGGCTTACTGACGCTTGACAAAAACAATTATTCTTTCGAATCGAGTATTGGTGCCAATAATCTTGATTTTATTCATGGCAGTGTTTTTCCCTACAATATTGTGATTGCCAATGATGGCTTTTATAAAAGCACCGATATTTTAGAAATTGCTCCCACCTATCATGATGATTATTATTTTTTGAAAGCAATAAAAGAAGGCGAGGAGTTAAACCCTGACCGTCTGAGAAGGGACGTAATGATTTATACCAAATACCTGGAAAATTTTTGGGATCGTGCAGTCAAACCCTATAATGGTCTGATGGTTTATCTCGGCCATCCTCAATTTGTCGGATATAGCGATACTACCTTAACATCGCTTGTAAATCTGATTAAAAAAGTAAAACAGGACAACACCTGGATTACGACTATGAATGATGTTGCAGACTTCAGAAAAAAATTAGGTCATCTTCATTTCTACATTGAAAATGACAATAGCAGACAGCTTATTGAAGTAGTTGCTCCGGATGAGGTAACAGTGCATGATGTTTGCTTAAATTTTACGGGCAAGGTAAAAAGTGCTGCGGCCAAAGTAGGGAGTGTAAACATTCTTGAAAACCCCAATGGCTTTCAGTTGGTTTTTGATGCTATGGACGGACAAAGCTTAACAATAGAGTATTGATGGAGGTGCCGGCAGGCAAGTATAAATTTTTCGGGTATGGCTTTATCCTGATTATGTCATTGGTAGCTTTAAAAGTTGTATTTGATCTTTGTATAGATCATGGAATTATCTTCATAACGGCCAAACATTCCCCTTTCATCACCGACGAAAATATTTGATCCCAGTAATATGGAGAAACTGTCGCTAAAATCGTAAGTTACTTTTGGTCTTATCAAAGCATCGCCATAATTAAGCCCGACATATGAAAACAGTTCGAGGTGCAAAGTTTCCCGCATTGCATCATAACGGGCAAGGAAGGTCATGGTATTTTGAAATTCATCTTCCTCGAGAAAGTTATTATAATCCATAATATACTTCTGAATAAACTGAGCACTCAGTTTCAGGCTGCCGATACCATAATCAAGCCCGGCAACATAGTGCAGATAGTCTTTTTGTGTGAGAGCCCCATCCGCGGTGGGGTCGGCAGTCTGGAAGTATTTTCCATTGTAATAAGCCGCTTCACCGCGAAGCACAAAACTCTTGATTGTTGATGTAAAAGATCCCCCTGCAACATACAAACGGTGATGCTCAGGAGTTATATGTAATCCGCTAAGCATGGGATTACCCAGTGAATCCATTTGAAATTCCTTTTCAATATGCATGCTCGGTGTGGCATCCCAGGTATAGGCTCCCATCAAATCAAAGTCGATGGCAGAGGAGGATAATGAATACTTCAGATAAACCTCACTGTTTTCCAGGCTGGGGTTTATATTCTGCCTTGAATAATCGTAAGTTGGGGGAGCCGGAGACTCAGGTGGTTTAAACCATATTGAGCCTGGCACAGGAAACTCATTGCCGGCATAAATCGGTTTCCAGATGGCCTCGATGGTGCTGTTGCCAAAATAATAATCAACTTTGGCGGCGTAAACGCCTATTCTGATCTCATCAAAATCAGGCAGCAGGAACTCGGTAAGATTAAGCGGTGAAACAATATCGGTGATAAAAACTCCATCGGCTTTGCCCCAAACAATTTGCTGTTTCCCTATACGAATGTCGAAATTGTTAAAATACAAATCGAGATATATTTCCCGCATCCGGAAATCAAGGCTGTCGATCCCATATGAATAAAACATGGGGTTGGCTTTAAAGGCCACCCGGTCGCCCACTTTTTCAAAATTTACATTAAGGGTATTTTGCAGCATATTAAAATTGCCATTATTATACTGGAGGCCTGTATAGTTCCTTACAAAACCGTTTATATCAACATTTTGAGCTATTGATAATTGATTAGCCATTAAAAGCAGAATCAGTATTAATCCTTTAGTTTTCATATTTATCTCCTTATAAACAACAAAATGTTAATTGGATCACTTCGAATTTCGAATTTCGGGTATCGGAGTTCGGAGTTCGGATATCGGATGTCATTATCCCCTACATTCCTCTCATCATCATTCTTTCAGAAAATTTTGAATCGGAAATTCCGGTGTTGATTTCGATATCACTTAAAACCATTGTTGTTTTATGGTCTTTCTGAACGTTATACATTTCAGAATTTGTGATGACCAGAAAGCCTGATATTTCTTCGAATTTTTTTATATGAAGGATTTTGAGTAAGTCCTCATCTTCGTCATAAAATTCTTTTTTCAGACCGATGAAGTTATCTTTCCTGATCCATGTTTTTGTTTTTGAGTACATATATTCTTCATCCCCGGGAGTGCTTTCAATAAGGTAATATTCAACTCCCTCAATTGTTTCTTCACCCAAAAGTTTGTGGGTATCGTCATCCAATTTACGGTCGCCCAGGTCATCATAAGTGAAGTCGGATCCCATGAAATAATCGCTTTTGCTGTCGCTTGATATACGTTTGGTCTTTTTCAATGCCGGTAAGTAGATCCACTGGTCATCGCTCTTACTATCATCATAGGTCCAGTTCATGAATGATGTGTTTTTGACATCTGCCGGCGACTGGAAGAACATGATCTTCTTTTCCATTTCACCCATATCCTTAGTGAACTGTTTGATATTTCTGATTCTTTCCTTTCCGTTTTTATTTATGAGTATCATAGTGAGGTTTGATGTCATATCATCACCTTCTGGCCGGTTGTAAACTTTTTCTATAATTTCTCTTGCTGTCATATCCTGAGCCATTGACTGATAGCTCACTGAAATAATGATGGCAAATACTGATGTCAGGATTTTTGAATTTATCATTTTTTTCTTTTTTTAATTGTTCTTAATTATTTTTAATGGAACACAGATGACATGGATTAAACGGATAGTCGCAGATAAAGATCAGTTAAATCAGTGTAAATCTATCAAATCCGTGCAAATCAGTTAAATCCGTGTCATCTGTGTTCTATGTTATAGATTGTTTTTTAAAATACAATTTCGAAACATTAAGCAATACCAGCATAATGGTAAGCGTACCTATAAAACTCGTGAACATGTTCAGCGAAACCAGTGCTCCCAGTTCACGGTTGGGTGGGAATACAGAGAACAACAATACCAAAAAGCCTGCAATTACGACAATGGCATTGAACAGAATTGCCCGGCCCGAGTGCGCCATAGTTTTTTGTGCCGTAAGCTCTTTGTCGCCGGTATTTAGTGCATTAATTCGATACTGCTCAATAAAGTGAACTGCATAATCAATTCCGATACCAATGGCAATACTCGATAACAAGGCTGTTGTTGTGCTGAGAGGAATATCCAGAAACCCCATCACACCAAAACTTATCAATGCTGTAATCAGAATAGGGACTGCCCCAATAAGTCCTGCTAAAATATTTTTGAACATAAAAGATAAGAGCACGATTACGATAATGATGGAAAGTATCAAACTCATTATCTGTCCTTCCAATATTAAATCGGTAAAAATTAAACCTTTGTAACCACTGCCGGCATATTTCATGCTGATTCCCATTTCCCCAAAATCATCTTCGTAAGTATCAATTATGGCCAGGGCCGAGTTGATAGCTTTTGAATTATCGCTTTTAAGTTGAAAGGTGACATTTAGTTTTTCATAATCGTAGTCAACTACCTTGTCAAGATTTTCAGGGTCGCCAGACATTTCATAAAGCAATAAATACTGGGCAATCATATCCTTGCTGTCGGGGATGGTGTTGAAGGCTTCGCTGTCGGCATTCATTACTTTGTTCATCCGGTTTATGTAATCGGCAAGAGAAAATGATGTTCCAACAACTTCGAGGTCGTTCTCCAATTTGGTTTGCATTTTGTCAACCAGCTTAAGAACATCCGGGTTTTTAAAAACGTCTTTTTCTCCATCTGCATCTAATATGAGGTTCAGCGATGTGGTGCCACCAAAATGATCGTTTATAAACTTATCGGTAAGCACTATTTCACTATCATTTTCAAACTTATCGAGGAAACTGGAGTTGATCCATATCTTCTGCATTCCGATAATGGATAATACAATAATTGCAGCAGTAGCAAAAATGGATACCTTTTTGTTCCTAACAACTTTTATTGCAAAGTGCTGATAAAATGAGGAGTTGTTGCTGGATTCTTTCTTCTTCTTTTTCTTAAGTTTTGGCAGTCCGAAGATCATAATTCCGGCGGGTATAATTACCAATGATAATATCATGGCTGCCAGCACACCAAAAGCAGTAAATATCCCAAAATACTTGATTGGAAAAACCTGTGATGTAAGCAAGGAGATAAAACCAACAGCTGTTGTTATGGAAGTCATTACCACCGGCTTCCACATATGTTTGATCATATCAGTGACTGCTTCTTTTTTTCCGGCATCAGGGTTTTTACGTTGAAATAGGTGCAAATGGCTATACAGGTGTATGCCGTCGGCAACCCCGATCGCAATAAGCATCACCGGGATCATTGTGGAAACAGCATATATAGGTATGTTTACCATTGCCATTAATCCAAAGGCCCACAGCGTACTAAAAAACACAACTGACATTGTCAGCAAAGTGCTTCTGACACTACGAAGCATAAAGTATAACACGATCGTGATTACCAATAATACTATGGGGACCATGCGTTTCATATCTGCCGGGCCCAGCAAAGCCATTGTGCCTTCCACAATGGGGCGGCCTGCGACGTGGATGCTAATGTCATCAGTTTGAAAGGCTTCTGCTAATTCAAGGATTTCATTATAAAACTCCTGGGTAAATACATCATCTCGGATTTCTGCTATTATTACTGCAACAGTTTCATCAGTTGAAACAAGACGTCCGTAAATCATCTCATTATTTCTGACATTTTGTTGAAGCTCCTTTAGCTTTTCTTCTGTTTTCGGCACCCTTTTAAAGAAACTCTTTACATCCATGCCTCCTTCATCACCCACGATGTTGTCAGCGGTATATAGCGAAGTCACATCTGCTTTTTCAATCTCATCCATTTTTTGCAGCACCCTGGTCAACTGCTTTAAAGTATCAATAGTGGCTGTATTGTATATCCCGTTCTTGTTTTCTATGGCCACAATAATACCATCGTTTATCCCAAACCAATCTTCGGCCTGGTCGCTATACACAAAAGCCGGATGGTCCTGTGGCATATACTTGTCAAGATCAGTTTCCATCCTGGAGTTATTCTTCATCACAAGAAAAAACAATGCACTGATAATGATTGTAGCAGCCAGAATTATCCATGGAATTTTGAGTAATTTTATCAGAATATTTTTCATATTTATTTGTTGGTTAGCATTCACTAATTCAATATTTCCAAAAATAGTTGTCTGTACGTGTAATTATTTTAAAATGACCTATTTAAGACAGCCGCTTATTTACTTTCTCAGGACTTTGCCTATTACGGCGATTAGCTTAT
>JBDLIJ010000006.1:0-33464 GCA_039714935.1 Bacteroidota bacterium
GTTTTTAATACACCTAAAGAGATGAGGGTGTTTTCGTGGAGTGGAGCAGTTGATACGGTTCTGAGCCCTATGGACTCGATCAGGTATTATAAACATATCCTGCGGGCAGGACTCCTGTCTGTTGAGCCGAATACAGGGGCAGTAAAAGCTTATGTGGGAGGTGTTGACTATCTGTATTTTAAGTATGACCATGCCACCATGGGCAGGCGTCAGGTTGGCTCCACCTTCAAACCATTTTTGTATACACTGGCCATGCAACAGGGTGAGTTCTCTCCCTGCTACAAGCTGGCGAATATCCAGTATACCGTCGACCTCCCGACAGGAGAAATATGGGCTCCCAGGAACTCTTCAACAGCCAGGGTAGGGGAAATGGTAACACTAAAATGGGCACTGGCCAATTCTAATAACTGGATCTCGGCATTCCTGATGCGACGATATTCACCCTTATCAGTTGTACGTATGGCCAGGAATCTGGGTGTAAAAAGCAGTATTGATCCCGTGCCTTCTATTGCATTGGGCTCCTGCGACCTCAGCCTGTATGAGATGGTTGGGGCCATGAATTCATTTGCATCCAAGGGCATGTATGTGAAACCCTTGTTTATTACAAGGATAGAAGATAAAAACGGTAATGTTATCGAGTCATTTATTCCGGAACGGAATGAAGCCATGAGTGAGGAAACAGCTTTCATGATGCTGGAACTCATGAAAGGAGTTGTTGGATCCGGTACTGGGATCAGGCTCAGGCTAAAATATGGCTTTAACCATCCGGTGGCAGGTAAAACCGGAACCACACAGAATCAATCTGATGGATGGTTTATGGGTATTGTACCTCAGCTGACAACAGGCGTATGGGTGGGCTGTGAAGATAGAAGCGCCCACTTCAGGACGATCACCCTGGGGCAGGGAGCAAATATGTCATTGCCGATCTTTGCCCTCTACATGCAAAAGGTATATGATGATCCCAACCTGCACTATACCAAAGGTGATTTTGAACGGCCACTGAAAGAGCTTTCTTTTGAACTGGATTGTGAGAAGTATGATTCTGATGAGAATGCTGAAGAAAAAAAGGCAGATATCATTGAATTTTAGTAAGGGATGCCGCCACCTATACTTAAAGAAGACTATTGCAAATATTTATTGGCTAATTCTTTTTTAAGCTTGTTATATTGATTTTAATCATTTCAATGGAGTATATTAAGTTATAAGTAGCTGGATAACAAGGAGAACTATTGAGAATAATGATTTTTCTGATAGGTAAAAATAAAGTAAGGCTATTGAATCAGCTCATGGTTGTAATGATGGCCATTTTATTCGATTTCATACAGAAATATGAAGAAAAGAATGCAGTGATCTTGGAAATGAAATATCCCTTAAATGCTGCTTATATTGCTTCCGATATTAGCCAGCACCTGCCTATGCGAATGACTAAAAGTTCAAAATATGTGAATGGAATCGATGTATTCCAGCCTCATCTGGCTACATAAGTAGTATAACGTGATAATTCATATCTTTGCATCAAATTTTTTAATCATTTCAACCGTATCCACTTATGACCGACTTGCAATATGAAGTTTCTATCATTATTCCTGCATATAATGAAGAAACAGGCATCAAAGGTACCCTCGAGAAACTTATTGCTGGAAACTACCACGAAAAGTACGAGATCATAGTGGTGGATGACGGATCAACCGACAAAACAAAAGAGATCAGTGAAGCTTTCCCGATCAGGGTGATCAGCCATACGGTGAACAAGGGATACGGTGCAGCACTGAAAACCGGCATCAGGAAATCAACAGCCGACAAGGTGGTATTTATGGACAGCGACGGTCAGCATGATCCTGCCTATCTGGATGAGCTTGTAAGATTGCTCGAAACGCATGAGATGGTTATTGGCTGCCGCTCAGAAGACTCCTTCCAGGTGAAGAACAGAAAGGCCGGGAAAAAGGTGATACGATGGGTAGGGGAATTTCTTGTTGAACAGAAACTGCCCGATTATAATTCAGGCTTCAGGGGCTTTCAAAAGGAGCTTATCATGAGGATGCTCCATATCATGCCCAATGGTTTTTCTTTTTCAACTACCTCCACCCTCGGCTTTATGAAGGAAGGCTATAATATTGCCACCTTCCCCATTATGGTGGAAGAAAGGGTGGGGCGGAAAAGCAATGTGAAATTCATAAAAGACGGATCAAAAACACTGATGCTGCTGCTCAGGATCATCATGCTGTTCAACCCGCTTAAAATATTCCTCCCGGTAAGCATGATCGCCGGCTTTGCAGGCCTTGCCTTTGGCGTCTATGGCTATATCCTTTTCGACAGGTTTTCTAATGGTGCCATCATCCTCACCGTATTTGGGATGATCATCTTCTTTATCGGATTGATCGCCGACCAGATCTCATTGCTCAACCGCAAACACTAAATGATGAAGAGATATCCCCCGGATTTCAGAAATACATGGAGCGATGCCGATGTTGAAGCCCACTGGGACCGCGTAGCATCAATATATGTTGAGGAAAACGATAAACTAAAAGATACGCATGATCAGCGGTTTGTTGAGAGTGTGGATTCACTTCAGCTGGAAGCAGGCTTTAAGGTCATCAATATCAGCAGCCGCGATTGTGAGGCAAATGATTACATCCTGAAAAAGGAAGAAACAACGGATGTATATAATACAGAGATATCATCAGGCCTTATGGGTGAGGCTAAAAAATACAGGCCTTATGTTAAGCAGATCAAGATAGATACTTACTCAAGCCTGCCATATGAAGATGAATATTTTGATCGTATACTGACCCTGGAAACGCTGGAACATGTGGAGCAACCTTTGCAGTTTCTCAATGAGCTGCACCGTATTGCAAAACCCGGTGCCCGAATGGTATTAAGTTGCCCGCCTGCCACAAGCGAGATCCCTTACAGGCTATTTACCTTTTTATTCGGAGGCCATGGTGAAGGCCCGCATAAGTTCCCTCCCTCGCGTACCGTGAAGAAATGGCTGGAGCAGACAGGATGGAAGCTGTTATCGCATAAAGGAACCCTGCTGATGCCTGTTGGGCCGAAATTTATTAAAGACTTTGGGGAAAAGATTATCTCTTCCTGCCAGGGTACTTTTATTGCTGAACTTGGAATTCGTCAATTTTTTGTTTGTGAGAAGAGCTGAAAATATAAAGGAAGTAGTCAAAAGCGGCCTTTGTAACCGCTGCGGAACCTGCGTGGGCCTGTCAGAGGGGAAGATCACTTTTTCCGACAGGACAAAAAGATATTTGCCTGAGATCAGAGACAACAATATTGACAGCGAGCTGATTGAATATTGCAGTGGCCGGAGTTTCAATTTCCCGGAAGAAAATAAGCGGATCTATGGAGATCATACCAGTCATAATGTTTTTACCGGGGCTTATAAAAACATATATATAGGCCATACAACGAATAAAGATGTTCGAATACTCAGCGCAAGCGGTGGAATCATCTCAGCCATCCTGATCTGGTTAATGGAAAGGGGGCGCATTGACGGGGCTGTTGTGCTTGGAATGTCAAAGACCAAACCCTGGCTGACGGAACCTGTTATTGCCACAACGAAAGAAGAAATACTAGAAGCCGCTCAAAGTAAATATATTATCTCTTCAGTGAATGAGATATTGCCGGAGATCAGGGATTTTAACGGAAAACTTGCTTATGTGGGCTTGCCGGGGCAGGTGCAGTCGATAAGATTGCTGCAAAAAGCCGATCATCCCTCAGTCAAAAATATAGCATATATTTTTGGCCCTTTTTATGGGAATACACTACACTTCTCTTCAGTAAAGAGTTTCCTGCGTTCATACAGGGAGAAAGACTACAGGAAGATAAAAAAACTGTATTTCCGCCATGGTGAATGGCCCGGTAATATGCGCGTTGAGTTAGAGAATGGACGGGCAATAGAGCTGCCAAAATTCCATGCCAATTATCTCATCCCCTTCCATATTATGAAAAACAGCCTGCTCTGTACAGATCTGAGCAATGAGTTTACCGATATATCCGGTGGCGATGCCTGGGCCCCTGTTTATGAGGAAAGAGGGAAAGGCTTCTCTATGGTGTTGTCAAGGTCGGATAAAGGACAGGAAATCATCGATGAGATGCTGAAAGAGGGAGCACTTAAATTAGATATTATAGATGAAACTGAAGCGATATCCATGCACTCACATGGCTACGATCTTAAGAAAAGAGGAACTTTCATACGGATGAAATTCCGCTCATGGATGGGGAAGAAAAATCCGGACTATGGCTATAATATGAAAGGCTTTAGCGCCAAAAGATATGCAATGGAGATCGTTATCGACAGCCTTTTCCTTATTCTGGGAACGGGTTTTTCGAGGTTCATCATTGAACGTATCTCTCCGGCAACAGTGGGAAAAGTGTTTGAGCGATCACGGAATGTGTGGAAAAAGTCAACAAAAAAAATTAAGAAATCACAATTGGGCACAGAGAAATAATGAATGCTCTCCGTAAAAAGACTACAAAACTGAAAGGGCGTAGGAAACTAAGCCCTTTTCTCCTGATCAGGCTGCTAGGGATTGCATTATTTATTTTTATTTTGACAACTGTCGATCTCAGCTCTTTATGGAAGAATATCAGTGAGGTAAAAGCCGATTTCCTGATCTATGGTATCTTTTTTCAACTTCTTTTATTGTTTTTAAAAGCATTTCGCTGGCATATACTGAATAGCGGAAGCAAAGAATCCAATGTCCTGATACGAAGCCTCGGAGAGTTTTTTGAAAGCTATGCCATCGGGGTGATCACTCCTGGAAGGATGGGGGAGATGATGAAGGCAGGACATGCAAAAGAGAAAAACAGCATGATGGAAGCGGGGATCAGGGTGCTGGTGGAACGTGGTTTCGACCTGGGCATTTTTGTGCTCATCGCCGGCTTATCCCTGATGATCACTTTTCGCGAGAATACAGCAATGCTCATCGGTATCCTGGTGATCTTAGCGGGAGTGATTATCCTGTCGCTTGCCGTAATTTTTATGCGCTCGGCTTCTGCTACGGCTATCATCGAAAAGTTAGTAAACAGGCTTCCATTCATGAAGCTTGATCTGCAATTATCGTTCAGGAAAAGATCTCCCCTGGTGCAAATGGCAATAATATTTTTATCTGTTGCCAGTAATCTCAGTTATTTTATTTCATGCTATTTCCTGGCCCTGGGACTCCTGTTCGATCATGGTTTTTTATTCGTCTCCGGTGCCGTAGCCATTGCTGGCCTGCTTAATATGCTACCGGTAACGGTCATGGGCCTGGGTACACGGGAAGGGACATTTTTATTGCTTTTTAAACCGCTGGCCGAACCGCTCATCCTGGCATTTTCCGGCCTGGTATTTCTAGTGGCCCAGATTGGCGGTGGAGTAGTTGCATTGATACTCGGACAAGTATTTCTTAATTTGTCTGTCAAAGACGATAGCGGGAAATAAGTCATTCATTTTCTATTCATTTAACAGAATTCCTGTATTTTTGCTGCATCAAAAAGCTGCATATGGATCGTACAATCATCGTTACAGGGGCAAACGGATACCTGGGGACATATATTTGTAAACGCGCACTGGCAGATGGCTATAAGGTTATAGCCCTGAAATATGATCATTATGCTTCTACTATTATTGATCACGAAAATATACAATATCTGCATTGTGATATCAGGGATAATATTGCTGAACAAATTGATTCCGCACTGGTAGGGAAAAAGCCTGAGGCAGTGGTCAATGCGGCAGCACTTCTGGGTAGCTCAGATTATGATAAGAATTTTGAAGTAAACGCAAAGGGTGTTGCCAATCTGATTGATTTTTGCAAGCTGCACGGCATCAAGAGGTTTATTCAGATCAGCAGCGTGGTTATCATGAAAAAATTCAAAGGCCCTTATGGCGAAACCAAGCTGAAAGGGCAGGAGTTCCTGACGGCATCAGGACTGGATTATACAGTCTTTATCCCTGCCATGATCCTTGGGCCTGAAGGCTTGGGCATAAACCGCATTTTGAAGAATGTATACAGGGTGCCATTTTTTGTTCCACTGGTTGGCTATGGCAGACAAACACAACATCCTATTTTTGTAAAAGATTTTGCAAAATACATCGTCAGGAGCATCGGTGAAAGCGTAGCCCATAAAAAACTCTACCAGATCGCAGGGGATGAAGTAGTCCCATTCAGGGGATTTATTTCATTGATCCTGAAGATAAATGGTAGCAGGAAGCTCTTTATCCCCGTTCCACCGGGATTGGTTAAGATTCTCGGAAAAGGATTTCAGAAATTCCAGAAGGTTCCGCTATTTACGGCGGAGCACGTGAAGGGAGTATTGCAGGATTCAAATCTGGATACGAGCCTCATCAGGGAAGACCTCAATTTTGAGCCAACACCCCTGCCAGAGGCAGTTGAATACAGTCTTTCAATAATTGAAAAAAACTGGGACCACTACCTTAAGCCCAGAGAAGAAAAAGTCGTTAATATTTAGGATCAAAAAACTCGATCTTCAGGTCGTCGATCCAGATATCTTCTTCCCCTTCATACCACACATAAACTTCTAACTTGTCGGAGCGTGATATCAACTCAGGGGTCATATAGTCGGCAGTGATCAGGTTCCACTGGTTAAGCTGAAGATGAACCGTATCTGCAGTCATCCTGTATCTTCTGTATTTGTAGTTATCCCAGTCGTGCCTGAATGACATGACCAGGCTGGCGTGGTTGCTTTCAGGATCAGCGGTTGGGTATACCCAAACCGAAGCCCTTACCCATCCATAATAGTTGTCAGATATTTCGCGGTATTCTTTTCTAAGTGTGGGTGAAAATTCAACACTGCCATCCATTCTGAATGACCTTTCCCCTGTATAAGCATATGTTGTGTCATAATGATCTGCATGATCTTTTTCCGGAGTCTCAAAATCAAAATGCTGAATAACTTTATGATCAAAATCTTCTTCGTTGCTCAGGTATTCCACTGAGGTATAATTGCGCTGGACCAGCATAAGTTTACGATCCTCTTCTGTCACCTTTGTTTTACCCAGTACACGCATATAATAAGCTTTGGTCATCCTGTAGCCATCCAGAATGCCATGATTCAGTTGCCATACCTGAAACAGGTTGAGAACAGTGATGGCAAGAATAACAAGATAAACCGGAATGCGCATCCATAATTTAGAAGCTTCCACCCTGGCAATGAAAAAGGCAAGGGGGATGACCAGAAGGCTGTAGATGTCTATAAAAGCGCGCCATCCGTATGCGATAAGACTTGAAAAACATGCAATCAGGTATGTATGAAAGAAAACGGCGGCCAGCAATGGAAAAAATAACTCTTTCTTTCGCTTATAGAGATGATAGAATCCGATCACGGACAAGATCATGATTGGCGAATAGATGAAAAAGCCTTTACGGAAACCAAACAATACCCATCCAAACCTTGGATTGAAAAGGTTAAGGCTGGAGCTGGCGTCATCATAGGCGAAATAGAATATATCTCCTGTAGCAACGAGCCAGTATGCCAGCTGGGGCAAGATGGCAATGACGCCTGAAAGGGCTATAATGCCAACCTGCTTACGGTATTCGATGATCATGTTCCATTTTCTTATCAGGCTTTTTTTATCGTAAATGCCCCATAATAACGGAATGCTTGCCATCACTACTTCCGAGACCCTGGTAAGTACTGCAAGCCCTAAAACGGCGCCAAGTAAAATAGCGTGTTTCTTCTGATGATCTTCATGCCATCGCATCGTTAGCCAGACAATAAATACGTTCAATACAAAAACATACACATGCGGTATATCATTCCCGTAAGTGATGAAAAAGTAGAGGTTGGAAGAGATACACAGTATGGCCAGGGTGATGGCTGTAACTTTGTCACTCAGGAATTTCAATAGTATCTTTCGCAAGAAGATGAGCCCTATGATGAAATAGAATATCCCTCCCAGGATGATGGCCCATTGATAGGGTTTTGAAAAGCCATCGGCTTCATAGATCACGGCTGCGGAAGCAAAAGCATGTCCCATCATGAAAAAAGGCGACATCATCCAGGCCATGCCTGAGGTAAAGCGGATCACATGCCTTCCCCCGCGCTTCGAGGCTAATTGATAGAATGTTTCCGTGTTGTTGTATTTTTCATTGATGTTTTCAACCCACTTCATATCCTTTATGGCCGGATCGCCATAAATGAAGGTAGCAGGCAGGTAGAGGTAATTCCCAAAGGCATCCCACGATAAAATATTTCTTTGCGGGTTAGAAATTTTGATAGAAGATATCAGGATGATAATCGCGATAAGCGTGAGCCTGGAAACCAGTCCTTTTTCTTTGTTTAGCTTCATGTTCTCTTCTCTAGTTGATTAATATTACAAGGTCATTACTAAAGGCAATTTTACTTCAGATATCTCCTGCTGAAGATGTTATATTTCAGGATACACCATATAGCCCGAAAGCCGTCACGAGCTCCTATTTTCTTGCCTTCTTCATAGGTACGGCCGTAATAAGATATGCCTACTTCATAGATTCTGATACCGGGTATCCTCGAAATCTTTGCTGTTACCTCGGGCTCAAATCCAAAGCGGTTTTCCTTAAAATATATCTTCTTAATATATTCTGACCGGAATAGCTTGTAGCATGTTTCCATATCGCTGAGATTCAGGTTGGTAAACATGTTTGAGAGGAAGGTCAGGAACTTATTGCCTATCGAATGCCAGAAAAACAATATGCGGTGTGGTGTCCCACCCATGAATCGTGATCCGTACACAACGTCAGCTTGCCCGTCAATGACAGGCTTCAGGAGTTTGTTATATTCTTCAGGATCATATTCCAGGTCCGCATCCTGGATAATAATAAAATCTCCGTTTGCTTCTTCAATACCCCGATGAAGTGCAGCCCCCTTACCCATGTTTTTTGATTGCTCAAATAATTTGATATGCTGCTCAGGGTGTGAGTTAATATATGCATTTACTACCTCTACAGTCTGATCAGACGAGCAGTCATTGACAATGATGATCTCTTTTTCAATATTGTCAATTAAATTCACGTTTAAAACCTTATCCAGGATCAGATGGATAGTTTTTTCTTCGTTATAAGCAGGAATGAGTATAGAAAGTTTCATGATCTTTGGTTCAGCGAATAAAGCCCAAAAATAGGAATTTATTCCTGAAAGTACACCCTTTTCACCCTGCCGGAGATAGATGTCATCACCTCATAGGGGATTGTACCCAGTTCTGCGGCCAGTTCCCCAATGGGTTTTCCATCACCGAAGATGATGACCTGGTCGCCTTCTCTGGCTTTAACTTCGCTTAAATCGATCATGCACATGTCCATGCATATACTCCCTACGATAGGGACCTGAAAGCCATGAATGATAAGTTGCCCAACACCATTCCCGAGCTTTCTGTTGAGGCCATCGGCATAGCCGACCGGAACAATTCCGATTTTCATATCCTGTGCAGCAAGTGTATTCCCATAGCCAATCCTTTCACCGGCCTGAACCTTTTTTACCTGGGTAATGGTTGACCTTAGAGTACTTACATTGTTCAGATGCCCTGCATCTTCCGGATTTGTAGTCACACCATAAAGGCCGATCCCCAGCCGTATCATGTCAAAATGAGCATCAGAAAACCTGTTGATCCCCGCAGAATTTAAAATATGTTTTAATACAGGATGGTCTATGCCATTGCAGAATTCATCACTCATCTGATTAAATCTGGCAATTTGCTCTTTTGTAAAATCATCACTTTCTGAATGATCACTTGCAGCAAGATGCGAGAATACCGATTGCACATATAATCTGCTATTTTTACTGATCCTTTCAGCGAGTTTAGTCATGTTTGGGGCATCAAAACCAAGCCTGTGCATGCCCGTTTCCAACTTAATATGGATCTTAACGGGTTTATTGCGGGGGAGGATATTTTTGCGGATTGCTCTTTCAAGCATGTCGAGAATGCGAAAGTTGTATATTTCTGGCTCAAGGTTGTATTGGATAATGGTATCCAGGCTGTGTTCTTCAGGACTCATCACCATGATGGGTAGGATAATCCCGGCCTTTCGTAATTCCACCCCCTCATCAGCATATGCAACAGCAAGGTAATCAGTTCGGTGGAATTGCAGCAGGTTGGCAACTTCAAAGCCCCCGTTACCATAGGAAAATGCTTTAACCATTGCCATGATCTTTGTGTCAGTACTTATCTTCGTCCTGAAATAATTCAGATTGCTGATCATCGCATTCAGGTCGATTTCCAATACGGTCTCATGTGATTTTTGCTGAAGGGCATGGCCAATGAGCTCAAACTCAAAGACTCTGGCTCCTTTTAATAAGATTGTTTCATTATTAAAGGAGGTAAAGGGAAATTTACTTAGAAATTCTTCAGTTGAAGCATAAAAAGATTTTTCCATCTTGAATTGGTCTGCCTGCCGTGAAATGGCCGGCCCGATACCTATGACCCGGTTAATATCCTTCTTTTCCAGGATCCCGGCAATTTTGTTGTATAAGTACTCTTCATTTTTACCACTTTGATGGATATCGGAGATGATGATCGTTTGCTTTTTATGCTGCGATTGCTGATTCAGGAAATCTATGGCAATGCTCAACGAGTTGATGTCGGAATTATAACTGTCATTGATGATGGAACAATGATTGATCCCCGCTTTCATCTCCAGGCGCATGGCAATAGGCTGCAGATTCAGCATCCCTTCAGCAATGTATTTTTGATCAATATCGAGATATAGCAAGGTGGCCCAGCAATGTATGGCATTCTCAACAGAGGCCTCATCAACGTAGGGAATTTCTATCTGAACTTCGGTTTCTTTGTAAGTAGCCGTAATAGAAGTGCTCTCAAGCTTGGTTTTATCGACAGAAGTGACCTGGAGGTCAGCTGCCTGCTTTCTGCTCCAGGTAAATGCTTTTACTGTTTCCAGCATTTGCGACCTGATCAATACCTCCTGTATGGTTGTGTGGTCAGCACAATAGATCAGGGTGTCAACCTTTGTAAATAATTTTAGTTTTTCGCCAATCTTTTGATTGATGCTGATAAAGTTTTCAGAATGGGCCTCTCCGATATTGGTAAAAATGCCAATGTTTGGCTTGATAATGGCTTGCAGCTTTTCCATTTCGTCCGGTTGGGAGATACCTCCCTCAAAAATGGCCATGTCATAAGATTCTTCCATTTGCCATACCGACAATGGGACACCGACTTGAGAGTTATAACTTTTCGGGCTGCGAACAATTTTATGTTCCTTTTGAAGGATTTGATACAGCCATTCTTTGATGATGGTCTTGCCATTGCTTCCGGTGATCCCAATCACAGGAATATCAAAATTCTGTCGATGATGAGCACATACAGCCTGTAAGGCGGCAAGGGTATTTTTAACCTTGATAAAGTTTGCTCCTTTGTATTCTCCCAGGTATACCTGATTATTTGAAACAACAAAAATTCTTATGCCTTTGTCGTAGAGCTCAGGGATATAATCATGCCCGTCATTATTTCTTCCCTGCAGGGAGAAAAATGCACAATTGCCTGGATTGATCAATCGCCGGCTATCAACCAGAATATCTTTTATCTCAGGGTTGCTGCTACTCTTCCTGATCAATTCACCTTTGGTGATCGTTACAATATCGGAAACCTTAAACATTATCTTAAATCGTGAATATCTTTTGTCCCGGATCTGTATTCAGGACATTAGAATCTATAAAAGTACGGACAAATTTTAAATTGGAGCTTATTGAGTTTGTCTCTCTCCATTTTCTTTATTGACATCATTCAACGGCAAAGGGTTCTTATTCATCTTATCAAAACGCTGTCGGTTCATGAATATATCGGTTGCAAGAAATAGTGCAGAGCGCATTGATTCAGGTGAAGCCTGGTTCTTGCCGGCAATTTCATACGCAGTTCCATGGGCCGGAGAGGTCCGGATAAATGGAAGCCCTGCTGTATAATTAACCCCTGATTCAAAGGATATTGCTTTAAAGGGGATCAAGCCCTGATCATGGTACATGGCCAATATGCCATCAAACGAATTATAGGTTGACGATCCGAAAAAACCATCTGCTGCATAGGGGCCATAGGCAAGGATGCCTTCATCAAATGCTTCTGAAATAGCTGGGATAATCGTTTCTTCTTCTTCTTTCCCTAATAGCCCGTTATCACCGGCATGCGGATTAAGTCCCAGAAGTGCAATGCGCGGGCGTCCGATATTGAAATCACGCTTCAGTGAGTTGTTCATGATCCTCAGCTTCTGCAGAATGACATCCTTAGTAAGTTCTGATGACACACTGTTTAAGGGAATATGGCTTGTTACAACACCAATTCTCAGGTTATTGCTGATCATCAGCATTAGAAAATCAGTGGTGTTAAATTTTTCAGCGAGGTATTCCGTATGTCCCGGGAAATGAAATTCTTCAGACTGTATGTTTTTTTTATTAATGGGAGCTGTGACCATTACATCGATAAGTCCGTTTTGTAAATCCTCCACGGATTTTTCCAGGGCCAGATATGCCAGCTCTCCTGCAACAGTTGTGGATTTACCCAGTTCGATCTTCACTTCTTTGTCGTAACAATTGACAATATTCGGACGCTTTGGGTTTGCAGCTTCAGCATTTTTTACAAGGTTAAAATTGAAATCATGCATTTCGAGCACCTTGCGATGATATGAAGCAACTTTTGACACCCCATACACCAAAGGGGTAATGGAATCAAGCATGCGCTGGTCATGCAGGACCTTTATGATAATCTCATAACCAATCCCGTTTATATCACCCTGTGTGATCCCTATCTTTACCCGTCTGTTATCTTTATTTACTTGTTTGTTCATTGGCTTTAGTTGAAAAAACAAAGATAAGATAAAATACCGGCAGGAAACATATGCTCACGGGTGCAAAATCTCAAATCTACACCCTATACTCCAAAATTCTATTTGTCTTGCAATCCTTTAAGCAGAATATTCGGATCCAGGGGCGTTTTTTTATCTCCAAAGCAAGCATTATGTCGTTCAACATTTGAAAGATAAGCCCAGGCGGCAGATTTTGCATTTCGCGTTGATTTAATACTCTGAAGCATCTTTTTCTGGAGAAGTTTATTGTTATACATAATCGACCAATTATCCCACATTGCATTCATCAGTTCTTCGGGCTTCATCTTTTCTGGCTGATGCACTACTTCAAGAAAATGATAATACTTCCAGTCCTCAGGGTAATTGGTATAAAGTAAGCGGTTTTTATTTTGTATTCTCTTGAATAAGTTTGTTCCTGGCAGTGGTGTAACAATTGTGGCCTGCATTGCATCCATACTGCTTCCAATCGCAAATTGCGTGCGATCATAAAGGTCTTCGACGGAATCACTGTCAAGCCCATATATTAATGCACCCAGAATACTGATACCGTGATTATGTATACGTTGGAAAATTTCCTCGTATTTTGCAATACCCATCTTCAGGTTAAGCTTTTTGTTGGCTTCTGCAAGCTGTTCTTCTTTTTCAGATTCAATACCAATAAGGATCATCCGGCAACCACTGGCCGCTGCATATTTCAATACTTCTTCATTATCAGCAACATTAAGTGATGCCTGGCAGTACCAATCTTTTGTGATACCACGGTCAATCATGCCTTTGAATAGATCTATAGCTCTTTGAGCTGATTGTTTTGAATACCCTATGATGTTATCATCAACAAAATATACAAGATCCTGAGGAATTGTCTCGAGTTCATCAAGTACTTCATTAACAGGACGCTGACGGTATTGTGACCCGTTAAAAGTATGGACGGAGCAAAAATCGCAATTCATTGGACAACCCCTTGTGGTTTGTATATTGGCATAAGTATATGATGGATGAAAGAGGTCCCGGCGTGGCAGAGGCGCCTTTTTCATTGGGAGAAGCTCTCCGTAATATTTTGATTTGAGCTGGTTTCTTTCAAAGTCATGAATGAGTTTTAGCCAAACGCTTTCTGCTTCACCAATTACTACCACATCAAAATAATCTTTGGCTTCATCGGGCAACATTGATGCATGAATTCCTCCGATAATGGTTGGAATGCCGTTGCTCCTGAATATTTTTGAGATATCATAAGCCCTGTTGACATTGGCTGTCATGGCTGTGATCCCGACTAAATCTGCCTCCTTGTACGAAAACTGTTCAAAATTTTCATCAATGATCTCAATATCCCACTCTTTAGGCGTAAGTGCAGCAATAATTCCAAGAGCCAGGGGTGGTGACATGGCATGGGTGTCATATAATCGGTCTCTGGTGTATTGATTCCAAGGATTAACGAGTATTAGTTTTTTCTTATTCATTGTACAGCTTTTACCACTTGAATGCAAAGATATTATATTTACAGATGTGGTGATTTTGATTCTGCCTGCCGGGAAATGATTAAATTTGCCCTTTCAAATAATGGCAAATGATCATTTCAAAGTATAATATCCTCTTTACCCGCCTGAAGAAAGAAGACATTGAACTGGTACGGGAATGGCGAAATCATTCCAGTATTTCAAAATTTATGGTATACAGAGAGCATATCACAGCTGAAATGCAGAAAAAGTGGTTTGCTTCCATCAACAACAACTTAAATTTGTATTTTATTATTGAATACAAGGGTAAAAAGATTGGCTTGATCAATGGGAAGGATATTAACTGGGCAGAGAAAACGATGGAAACAGGAATTTTTATCTGGAGTAAGTACTACCGTAAAACACATATTCCTACACTTTGCACACTGATCTTTGCCGAACTCGGAATAGGTGTCTGGAATCTGAAGCCCAGGGCTACCATCCTGAAGCAAAATGACAGGGCTCTTAAATACAATAAAATGCTTGGCTTTAAAGTGGTTAAGGATGATCCTGAAAAGGAATATGTGATGCTTGAGATGGATAGAAATGACCTGAGTTTTGTGGCAAAGAAACTCAAAGCAGCGATTAATCTTTTGGCAGGTGATGAGCCAGTTAGAATTGAATTTGAAAAAGAGGATATTGAGAGCGGGATTCTCGATATCATCCTCAAAGGCCTTGATCACTCTTTGATAAAAAAACATGAATCCGGCAAAAACTCCGAGGTTTATTATTTCTAGCCCGTACCTCTTACTTCATACTTCTCATCTATTTCTCATAAAAATGCATCTCCCTGATATATTCATATACCCGATGGGGTAGCATATGCCGGATGTCTTTCTTGTTTTGAATAGATTCTCTGATGAAACTGGCTGAAATCTCCATTAAGGGAGCATTAAAGAATTTTATGCCGGGATGGTCCTTATATTCACCTGGCTCATAATTGGGCCTGTTGTAAATATATATCTCGTATTGATGAAGTAATTCTTTATAATTTTTCCATTTATGGAAACTGTGCAAAATATCCATCCCCCCAATCAAAATAAACTTCTTATCAGGGTATTTTTCACTAAGGTAAGTCAATGTATCAATGGTGTAAGATGGCTGGGGCATTTTAAACTCAATATTGCAGGATTTCAGACGGGGGTCATCCTCAACGGCAATATTAACCATCGCAAGGCGGTGATAATCAGCCAGGAGGCTGTTCTTTTCTTTTAATGGATTCCGGGGAGAAACAACAAACCAGACCTCACTTAAACCCGCATACTCCGCCATATATTCTGCCAGGATCATATGCCCTGTATGGATGGGGTTAAAGGAGCCAAAAAACAATCCGGTTTTCATTTTATCAGCCATCTGTGTTTAAAAAAGCAGTTATAACTTCCTGTGTACTCCTGATCGCAATATCAAGATCATCATTGATGATAATGGTGTCAAAATGCGATGCTTTTGTGATCTCATGCCTTGCCTTGTCCATGCGCTTTTGTATGCTCTCTTCCGAATCAGTGGAGCGCCCACGGAGACGTGCTTCCAATATTTCTATGGAGGGTGGCATCACAAAAATAGCGAGGGCTTTACTTCCAAACTGTGATTTTATATTAAGCCCGCCATATACATCCACATCAAAAATCACATGCCTGCCTTTTGCCCATATCCTGTCAAGCTCTGACCTGAGCGTACCGTAATAATGATCTTTGTATACTTCTTCCCACTCTAAAAAGGCTTCTTCTTCTATTCTTTCCTTAAAAATATCCGGCCCAAGAAAATAGTAATCCCTGCCATCAGTTTCATTGTTTCGTTTGGGCCTGCTACAGGCAGAGATAGAAAATTCCAGGCCTAGCCCGGCATCTAGCATCGCATGAACAATGGTGGTTTTTCCTGCCCCGGAAGGCGCTGAAAATATGACAAGCTTGCCTTCCATCAGAGGATATTGAAAAGTTGTTCTTTTATTTTTTCCAGCTCATCTTTCATCAGGACAACGACCTTTTGCATGTCTGCATCATTTGCTTTTGAGCCTAATGTGTTTATCTCACGCCCCATCTCCTGCGAAATAAATCCAAGCTTCTTTCCATTTGTACCATTGTCTGCCAGTGTTTCCAGGAAATACTGGCAATGCTTGCCAAGCCTTACCTTTTCTTCTGTGATATCCAGCTTTTCAAGATAGTAAATGATCTCCTGTTCAAAACGGTTCATATCTGCTGTCCCCTGGGGGAAATTCTCCTCCAGTTGTTTTAAAAGGCGCTCTCTTAAATTAAGGATACGCTGCTCTTCGTATTGTTTGACTTCAGATAACAGATGATCGATTTTATGAACCCTCTCTTTGAGGTCTTGTTCAAGGCTCAATCCTTCCTGTGCTCTGAAAGCATTTAATTGATCGATGGCGTCCAATATAGCGTTCCTGACTTTCTCCCACTCCTCCCCGGAGAGCTCAGCTTGCTGCGCTTTAAGGACCTCAGGCATTTTTACCAGGGTGCTGATCACCTCATTGCTTAAATCGATGCCTAATTCTCCCGAAAGCCCTTTGATCTCCTCATAATACTGCTTTGCAAGTGCACGGTTGAAATTAAAATTAGACTCCTCGCCATTATTGTCGATATTGATATTCAGCTCAACCTTACCACGCGACATCCCGGCTGTGAGCATTTGCCTGATCTCAGCTTCTTTTTCCCGATATAGGGGAGGGATGCGTAAATAAGCATCAAACTGTTTGCTGTTGAGAGACTTTATCTCTATGGAAATGCTTTTGCTTGCAAACTCTATGGAGCATTTCCCGAATCCTGTCATTGACTTGATCATAGGGTGCTAATTTATAGCAAAGATAATCAGTAAAATGCTTTATCCAAAAGAAAGGACTGCGCACAATAGAAGGAGATTACAGAAAAATGATTAAATTGCGATTATAAGAATGGTGTATGTGTTTTAGAAACAGCTTTTTCTTCAAAGTTATCATTCCCCTTTGCTTTCTTGCTGCCGGGATCACTGACTTATATACTCAGGTCCCTTTTTATAAGCAGATTTCTGAGGAATTTGGATTGGCCAGCAATGATGTATATGATATTTTGGTCTCAGATAAAGGACAATTATGGTTTGCTACAGATAATGGTGTTTGCAGGTATAACGGCATTGAATTTGTGAATTTCAACATTGAGGATGGACTTCCTTCTTCCACGGTAATTAAACTATATGAGGATTATGAAGGCAAAATATGGTTTCTGTCATATAACGGAATGCTGAGCTATCACCATGAAGGTCAGATAAGCAAGTATCCTTATAATGATTCAATTGAAAAGTATTTTTCCGATAATTATTTTGGGAAGATATGCCTGGACTCAGCAGGTGCACTTAATGTATCCCCACGTCAGGGAGGAAATGCTGTTATTGATGCCAATGGGAACGTAAATGCACCACTTTCACAGATTCCTGTATTACCTGATTCCTGTTTCTTGTATTTTGAGGATAATGGGGATGATCACTTTATTACAATTCAAAACCTGAAGTCAGGACAATGCAGACAGAACGGAAAGCTATTTTATGATGATGCAGGTTATTACATTCATGTTCAATTTACTTCCACACAGTTTCAACGACACTATCTGAAAACCAGACAGGGCCACTACATCCTCAGTTACCGAAACTGGGTTTATGTGGTCAAAAATCATGAGCTGATATCTCAGCGTTCTTTCGAAGAAGAAGTGCTGTCATTATATGAGGACAGGGAGGGGAAAGTTTGGGTAAGCGTGAAATATGATCATGGCATTTACAGGTTTGAAGAAGCCGACTTACAGGGCGAACCGATTCATTTTTTTGATGGTTATACGATCACCAATGTGCTTCAGGACTGGGAAGAGGATTTCTGGCTGAGTACTGAAGGACAGGGCGTTTTCTTTGTTCCCGGATTTGAATTTAGCACCTTTGGCGGGCCCGGGAATAATCAGGAGATAAATGTTATGGGCCTCGCAATTGGCCAGGGTCGTATTTGGTTCTCCACAAGAGATATGGAAGTATATTCCGGGAGAGTTTCAAATGGTTATATGCAAAATATCCGTAAACTTAATATTGAAAAGCCAAACGACTGGATAAAGCATATTCTTATTGACAAGTATGGCTATCTGTGGCTCTCGTCAACCAGGCACCTACGATATGATCCTGCAGGTTTTCCGGTCCCTCCGGATTCTGTGGTAAATGTTAACTTTTTGGGTAGAGGAAATGGCGATACAATCTTTGCTGCAAATAAGAAACTTGGGATATATTGGGATGGAAAACTGATGAAATTTTTCTTGCCTGATATTGAAAAGCGTATTTATACAGCTTTTCAACAAAAAGATGTGATCTGGCTGGGTACACTTTACGGACTGTATAAATATCATGATGATGTTTTTGTAAATTTCAAACAGCATTCATCTATTCTTGCTGACAGGGTAAATTGTATTAAAGAGATAAGAGACCTGCTCATCGTTGGCACCACAAGATATGGGATAGCCTTTGTCAGGGGAGATAGCCTGGTTTATAACATCTCAGAAGATAACGGATTGCTTGGTAATACTGTAAAATCAATTTTTGTTCAAAATGATTCTATAATCTGGGTCGGAACAAAAAATGGACTAAACAAAATTATTATCGAAGATGCACAGCAGTATTCTATTGAAAACTATGGACAATGTGACGGACTGCCATCCGATGAAATCAATGCCATTGCTATGCATGATGGATATATTTGGCTGGCAACAGGAAATGGGCTGGTATCTTTTAACCCAAATGAATTACACCCACACCTTATCCCACCGCAAATCAACATTCTGGGCATCCAGATTCATGGTATAGATACCGAATTACTTGATACGTTTTATCTTGATCATGATGAAAATGACATAAGAATCACCTTTGCCGGGCTGAGTCTCAGACAGAAAAGCGGGCTGAGATACAGGTATCAGATGTCTGACTATAATAGTGAAATGGTTGAGACAAAGAATAATTGGGCAAATTTCCCGAGTATGCCTCCTGGTGAATATACATTTTATGTTAATGTTGGTAATCAAAACGGGATTTGGAATGATACTCCCCAAACGATTTACTTTAACATTAGCAGGCATTTTACGCAAACAATTGGTTTTTTGGTGCTCCTGATCGTTATTTCATCATTAATAGTATTAGGCTTATCACTCTTCATACAGTGGCAGAGAAAAATAAAACGGGAAGCAAAAAATGAAATGGCCAGGATGGAACAGAAAGTGTTCAGGCTTCAGATGAATCCTCATTTTGTGTTTAATGCCTTACTTGCAATACAGGGATTTATGTACCAATGCAATACACACGATGCAGGCAGGTACCTTACCAGTTTTGCCAAGCTGATACGACACACATTATATGGTTCAAGTGAAGAACTTATCCCGCTCGACAAAGAAATTGAAGCCATGCAGTATTATATGGAGCTTCAACGATTACGTTTCAACAACAAATTTGAATTTAACATAGATGTGGCAGATGATATTATCCCGGAAGCAATATATGTTCCTCCTTTGCTGATACAACCCTTTCTTGAGAATGCAATCGAGCACGGACTGCAGCATAAAAGTGAAAACGGAGAGCTGAGCCTGAAAATAGATCAGGTAAACCAATCACTTAGAATTGAAATAGAAGATAACGGAATAGGACGAGAGGAGTCAGCTATAAGACAGGTGAAGAGGAGCAAATTGCACAAATCACTGGGAATGGGGATTGTAAACAGCAGGATCGAATCTTTAAAAAAGGTGACCGGGAAAAAAATTGTGTTGGAGATTATTGATTTGAAAGACCAGCAGGAAATAGGTATTGGTACCCTGGTAAGGATCATTATCCCAAATTAAATATGATTTTTTATCCGGATTGTGGGGTGCTGGAAAATGTTTTGATAGATTATTGAAAGTATATTTACTTTTATGATCTTAATGAGTTAAGTGCAAAATTAAAGACAGATCATATATGATCAAGACTATAATAATTGACGATGAGGTCAAAGCACGGGAAACAATAAGCAATATGCTGAACACGTATTGTAAGGATCTCGAGGTAATTGATACGGCAGGAAGCGTAAAAGAAGGATTAAAAGTCCTGAAGAAGAATTCGCCCGACCTGGTTTTTCTTGATATTAAGATGGGTGATGGTACTGGTTTCGATCTCTTGCGAAAGTTAGATGAAGTTAACTTTTCCCTGGTCTTTATTACAGCATTTGAAGAATTTGCCATCAGGGCCATCAAATTCAGCGCCCTGGATTATATCCTGAAGCCTTTAGACCCCGACGAACTGATACATGCTGTTGAAAAAGCAAGGCAGGCTATTGAGAAAGAGAATGTTTCATTGCGCCTGGAAGCACTGTATGAGAACCTTGAGATGCTGAATACAAAAACAAAAAAAATTGTTCTCAAAACTACCAGTAGCGTTCATATTGTGAACCTGTCTGATATTATTCGATGTGAATCGGAAAAGAATTATACACACTTCTTTTTATCAGACAGGGAGAAGGTCACTGTTTCGAAAACTTTAAAGGAATTTAATGAATTGCTCGTCAATTATAGTTTCTACAGAGTCCATCAATCTCATCTTGTGAACCTGGCGCATGTGAAGCGCTACGATAAACAGGAGGGTGGATACCTGGTGATGGATGATAATTCCTCCGTACCTGTTTCTTTCAGAAAGAGAGAGGAGCTGATGAAAGTGTTTAAGAACCTTTAAAATCCCTCGATACATGTCGAAGGAAAAGAACATATCGATACAAAAGTCTGTATTTTATGATGATCCCTGGCAATTCTACAATGCCATGCTGGATGATATAGCCGGGGCACAAAAATGTATCTATATTGAGACTTATAAGTTTGGTGGCGGCAATATAGGCGAACGATTCAGGGATGTGCTTACACAGAAGGCTGAAGAAGGCGTTAAGGTGAAGATACTGATAGATTCGTGGGGGGCACAGGTGTCACGTTCTTTTTTTCGTGACTTGGAAAAGCTGGGCGGTGAGGTTCGCTTCTTTATGAAGATCAGGTTCTTCTGGGATTTCTTTACTAAAAATCATAGACGTAATCATAGAAAATTATTACTCGTTGATGACCATATTTCATATATCGGGTCAGCAAATATTGCGGGACATTCTCTGAATTGGTGCGAATCAGTGCTCAGGATGGAAGATCCTGCTTTAAACGAGAAGTTTAAACATATCTTTCTTGAGGATTTTAAGCTGTATAACCGATATGTCTTTAAGAAACCCGGTTTAACGCAACTCATCAGATGTGGTGAATTTGAAATCCTCAGAGATGTGCCGTCAATTACAAGCCAGAAGATAAAAAAGCGCTATGAAAACATGATCAAAAGTGCGCGTCAGAGGATTGTGATTGTAACGCCCTACTTCTTACCCGGGTTTTTTCTCAGAAAAGCAATGACAGAAGCAGTGAAAAGAGGTGTTGACGTGACAGTATTCATCCCGGAGAACTCTGATGTGCACATGGTTGACCTGGTTAGGAGCAGATATCTCGGAATGTTACATAAAACCGGCGTGAACTTCCGTATGTACCTGCCACACAATCTGCATGGTAAAATGCTCATCATTGATGGGAAAACATTTGCGCTGGGATCAGCAAATTTTGATTATCGAAGCTTCCGGTATCAGCATGAGATTATTCTGGTCGGGCAAAATGCCGCCATCCTGAAACAGCTGAAGGATCATATTGCCAACTGCCTGAATAACAGTACGCCTTTTGATTATGAGGAATGGCTGCGGCGACCATTTATACAGCGTTTTTTTGAATGGATTTATCTGCCATTCCGCCATCTCCTTTAACCCCGCCCTATCCCCCCCCCCCCCCCTTCCCCCCTCTCCCCCCCCCCCCCTTTCCCCTTATCCCCCCATCCCCATTATACATTCATCATCAATAATGCAGTAATTATCAATACATTTGCAAAAAACAATATAATCGAAACAAAATGAACCAGGAAAGAACAGAAAAACTCAATTCAGCAGATGCAATTGAATTGGAAGAAAAATACGGAGCGCATAATTATCACCCACTGCCTGTTGTACTGTCAAAAGGTGAAGGTGTATATGTCTGGGATGTTGAAGGGAATCGCTATTTTGATTTCCTGTCTGCATACTCGGCCGTGAACCAGGGGCATTGCCATCCCAGGATCGTAAATGCCATGACAGAACAGGCCAATACGCTTACATTAACCTCAAGGGCTTTTTATAATGATGCTTTGGGGGTGTATGAGAAATATATAAGCGAATATTTTGGCTATGATAAGGTGTTGCCGATGAATACCGGTGCCGAAGGCGATGAGACCGCCTTAAAACTGGCTCGCCGCTGGGGGTATGATAAGAAAGGAATTCCCGATAATGAAGCTAAGATCATTGTCTGTGAGAATAATTTCCATGGCAGGACCATCACAGTGATCTCCATGTCGACGGATCCTGATGCCAGGGGTGGTTTTGGCCCATATACTCCCGGCTTTATCACGGTGCCATATAACGACCTGGTTGCATTGGAAACTGCCTTACAAGACCCAACAGTGGCTGCTTTTCTTGTGGAGCCCATTCAGGGAGAGGCAGGTGTTTACGTTCCTGACGACGGATATCTGACCCGCTCATATGAACTATGTAAAAAGCATAATGTGCTTTTCATTGCCGATGAAGTACAAACAGGGATTGCCCGGACAGGAAAACTGTTAGCCTGTGACCATGAAAATGTGCGCCCCGATATACTTATCCTTGGGAAAGCACTCTCCGGTGGTGTGTATCCTGTATCAGCCGTGCTGGCTGATGACGATATCATGCTGTGTATTGAGCCTGGCCAGCATGGTTCAACTTTTGGCGGAAATCCTGTCGCAGCAAAAGTGGCAATCGCTGCACTAGACGTGATAAAAGATGAGAAACTTGCTGAAAATGCTGAACACCTGGGCGAGATCTTCAGAAATGAAATGTCGAAGATAAAATCAGATATCATTGAAACCGTCAGGGGAAAAGGTTTGCTCAATGCAATTGTGATCAAACCCAAAAACGGTAAATCTGCATGGGATGTATGTGTGAAGATGAAAGAGAACGGGGTGCTGGCCAAGCCCACCCACGATCATATTATCCGCTTTGCTCCTCCACTGGTCATCAACGAAACACAACTGCACGAAGCGATCGGCATCATCAGGGAATCAATTCTTTCCTTTGACGATTAGTTTAGAAGTTCACGGCAAACCTTAAATTAAATAATCTAGGCGTAAGGAAGTTGGGTACGGCATATTCCCTGCCGTTTTTATCTTTCACCCAGATATATGAGATCGTGTTATGGATCTGGAAGAGGTTAAATACTTCCAGGCTGATCCAGGCTGACTGAATGTGCTTCAGCGGGTTTTTAGGCCCGAAGCTGCTATATCCACCAATGAGCTGTTTTGAAAAACCTATGTCAACCCTACGATAAGGAGGTGTACGGTAAACATGCTCATATTTAGGTGAGTTAGGCGGGCCAAAAGGCATCCTTGTTCCCAAAAGAAGTTTGATATGCATCTTCCATGTCGGGTTACCCGGAATATAATCCTGGAAGAACAGGGCAAAATGAAGGCGTTGGTCCGTAGGCCTGGGGATGTATCCTGGGAATACCTGAACACTGTCGGCCACCACAGGATCTTCAGTATATCCGGGAATTATTACTTCACCTGCTTCATTATAATATTCCCAAAAATTATCACCTTCAATATCTTCCTGAGTTTGAAGCAGGGAAAGGCTGAACCATGAATCGACACCTTTGATAAACTCACCGTTAACCTTCATGTCGAGACCATAAGCATAGCCATTTGACATATTATCTCCGAAATACCTGATCCTCACATTATCTACGGTATAGGGCACCAGATCACTGAGGATCTTATAATAGGCCTCAGTAACAAACTTAAAGGGCCTGTTCCATGCCATAAAATCCCAATCCATGCCGGCAACGAAGTGAATCGATTTTTGTGCCCTTACATTGGGATTAATATCCCCCTGCAGATTCCGGAGTTCCCTGTAAAAAGGAGGCTGCTGGTAATACCCTGCTGAAAGCCTGAACAAAATATCTTCTTCCCATAGTGGTTTAATTGACAGGGTAGCCCTGGGGCTCAACAAAAATTGTTTGTTCACATCCCAATAGCTGGCACGGATGCCGGCAATTAAATAGGCATTGGCAGTGCCAATATGAAAATTCCAGCTATTTTGAATGAAAGCCGAAAAACGGTTTGAATTAAAGGATGTGTCAGCGCGATAGAGGGAATACATGCTGAGCTGCGGATTGTAAATCGGAGCAGGATCTCCAACGGTAAAGGGAGGCTCGGGGATCGTATATCCGGCAGAGTCAATTAACTCCCACTCATTAAGCTGATCATCAATAATCTCATGCTGGTATCTGATGCCCCATTGTAAATAATGTTTGCTAAGATCCAGATATCCTTTGTGCTCAAGGTTGAAGACGCTGGCTGTCAAATAATTTCTTGCATGATCAAGAAAACCACCTACACCCTGTGATTCTACAACTTCACCGAACTGCTCTTCACCGATTTGGTTTTCAAGCCTGCCGATATAATATTCTCCCAGTATGTCAAAGGTTTCGCTTTCGCGGGTTTCAAAGCCGGAGCCAATAAATTGCAGTTTTAAATTATCCTGGGGGTAATAATCCAGGCTTAAGGCAGCCATATAATTCTCAAAGCGGTCTAGTTCCTGCCCTTCGAAATATATGTTTAAGCGATAGGCTTCGGAGATCGTCCCAAACTCAGTTTGACGGCTGCTGGGTATCACATTATATGAATTTCTTGCATAATTACCCAATAATGATAATTCAAGCTTATCCGAGAGCTTATAGGAGAACAAGGCCTGTATGTCGGCAAAATTAGGCTTGTAATCGCCTTGTGTTTCCAATCCTTTTAAAATATAGGAATTGGATTTATAACGTACACCTGTCAGGTATGTGAATTTCCGGTTTTTTGAGATACCTTCCACATGGGCCTGGGCACCTAGCAGGCTTGCCTGAAAAGAGCCGGCAAAAGCTACCGGCTTTTTGTATTGTATGTCAAGCACTGACGACATTTTGTCGCCATATTTTGATTCGAAACCTCCGGCAGAAAATAATATAGAGCTCACCAGGGCTGAATTAACAAAGCTCAGTCCTTCCTGCTGGCCCGACCGGATAAGAAATGGCCTGTAAATCTCTATTCCGTTTACATAAACAAGATTTTCATCAAAATTTCCGCCACGAACTGAATATTGCGAACTTAATTCATTGTTGGAAGTCACTCCGGGCAGGGTTTTAAGTATGTCTTCAACCCCGCCTGTCAAAGTCGGTATCTCTGTTGCTACTTTCGGACTTAAGCGTTGGAGGTTGGTATGCCTGATCTGCTTGTCAACAATTTCCAGATCAGGAAGCTGCTCGGCAGATAACTTCATGAATATATTTAATTCTTTTCTCTGCCCTGCCTGAAGGAATACACGGAACATCTGCTTTTCATAGCCGACAAATGATATCGCCAGCGTGAGTTCTGTTACTGCCGGGACAGTCAATTCATATTTTCCACGCATATCGGTGGCAACACCACCTGCATATCCAAGCACTGAAATATTGGCGTATTCAATTACGCCCCCCTCTTCGTTTTTGACCACACCGAATACACTTGCCTTGTCCTGGGAAAAGCTGATGTCAGCCATCATGAACAGTAAAAATACAATCGGTATTTTAATATATCGGATCATAGGTTTTCCCTCACTTAGGGTTCATATTCTTGTGGTGTCTTTCGCTTAAAATCACCATCTTTCCAGGCTTTTATAAATTTTGCCCATGCAAAGGGATTCAAAATTGTGATGGGCTGAGTTTGCCCGTTATAATACAGTTTGTCAACCTGATCCTGGACAAGATACTTAAAATTAAGACTGCCCTCTGCCGGAAGATGCTCTGCCCTGGCATTCAGCTTCCGTGAGTCAAGGTTTTTTCGCGCTATTTCAATATCATCATCCGGTATTTCCAGGGTCAGAAACGCCTCTTTGAATTGCTCCTTGGTTGGCCAGGGATAGATCACGGTCTCAGTAAGATAAATGGTGTCGGTCGACATGACCTGTATGAGGGAATATCTGTTGTTTGATATGGTGTCAGGAACAATATACCTGTCGGCTTTGTAGCCTACTGCCGAAAATTCTACTGTGTCAAGCTTTTTAGCCACAAATGAGAAATAACCATTAAAATCGCTCACCGTTCCACGCATGGAATTGGTCACAATGATATGTGCAAGAGGGATCGCCTGCAGGCTGTCTGATGTAAGGATAACACCTGAAAATTGTATCAGGTCATCCCTGTCATACGCTTCTTCCTGTGCAAAAAGATGGGAGGATGGAAGCAATACCAAAAAGACAATAAACAGTCTGGCAAATAAGCTCATGAGCGCAAAAGTAACCTAAATAGGCATTATTGAAAAATTAAACGTTTGCAGATATATAATATTATTATGCAATACGCATAAAATGGAAATTTTGGGACAAAAAAAATGCTGCCATGTTAATATGACAGCATCCATATAATTTTTGTTCAGGATTATCCTTTATAATATCCTTTTTCTTTAGCTTCTTTCAGGGCTATAATGATCCCTTTTTTATTGATGGTACGAATGCCTGCGGCAGATACTTTTAGTGTGATCCACTTGTCTTCTTCCGGAACATAAAACCTCTTGGTTTGCAGGTTAGGATAGAACCTTCTTTTCGTTTTAATATTTGAATGGGAAACATTGTTTCCAACCATCATTTTCTTGCCTGTAATCTCACAAATTCTTGACATCTTCTTATTCTTTTCAAATTATCGCTCAAAAAACGGAGTGCAAAGAACGGAATATTTTTTTTAATATTCAAGGGAAAAAAGAAAAACTTTAACTCTTGATTAGCATCAGCCTTAACATGTTCAGGGCAGTGAGGGCTGCTATCCGGATATTTCGTTGTCGGTTTTTTACAAACTGAAATTTTTTACTCAGTGTTTTTTCGGGGCCGGCAATGGCGATCCAGGTTGTGCCAACAGGTTTTTCTTGCGTACCACCCTCCGGTCCGGCAACACCGGAAACGGCAATAGCATAATCCGTATTGTATTTTTTTCTGACACCGTCAGCCATTTCCCGAACCGTTTGTTCACTCACAGCACCATGCTGAATAAGGCTTTCTTCCTGTACACCAAGTGAATCCATCTTTACCTGGTTGGAATAAGCGATAACAGATCCCGTGAAATAATCCGAGCTGCCTGGAATGCTGGTAATAAGGTGGGCAATATAGCCCCCGGTACAACTTTCCGCTGTGGCCAATCTTAAACTCTTTGCCTTTAGCAGCCTGCCTGTAACCTCCTCAAGTGTTTCCTCGCCATACCCAAATATTTGATCGGGTATCAGTGCCCGAAGACCATTAATATGCTGGTCTATTTCTGCTGCAAGATCATTCATTTTTTCTCCCCTGCCACTTAACCTCAGCCTTACAATCCCCGGCTGGGGCAGATAAGCAAGTTTGATATGAGCAGGTAAATCATCCTCCCATTCTTTGATTGTCTCTGAGAGAAAAGATTCGCCAACACCCTGTGTAAGCACCATTTTGTGAACGATGTGGATCCCGTTCAGACGGCCGGAAAGCTCAGGAATGACATAGTCACTGATCATTGCCTTCATTTCAAAAGGAACCCCCGGCAAGGAGATAAAAACAACACCGTCTTTTTCAAACCACATGCCCGGCGCTGTGCCCTTATTATTGATGATTGGCGTGCAATTGTCTGGGATCTCTGCCTGCCTGCGGTTGATTGCTCTTAAATGCAGCCCCCTGTCATGGAATATTTTTTTAACGTATTGCAGAGAAGGCTCGTGAAGAATTAGCTTTGAACCAAAATATTCACAGAGCGTATTTTTTGTAATATCATCTCTTGTAGGACCCAGCCCACCTGTGATCAGGACCACATCAGCACGAACAGATGCTTCTTTCAGAGACATCATGATCTCGCCCTTTTGATCAGGTATGGCTACGATCCTGACAACTTCAATGCCTGCCAGATTCAATCGAGCCGCCATCCAGGAGGCATTCGTATTTATGACCTGTCCAACCAGCAGCTCATCACCTATGCTGATAATCTCGGCTTTCATAATTTTTTCGTTTAGAGCCGCAAAGTTATTAAATTTACAGGATGAAGATATTGAAAGAATCAGAGTTGATACTGAATCAGGATGGCAGTTTGTACCATATCAGCCTCAGGCCGGAACAGCTGGCTGATAAAGTTATTCTTGTGGGAGACCCCCAGAGGGTGCCGATGATCTCAGGGTTTTTTGAGAAAATCGAATTTAAGATCGAGAACAGGGAGATCGTTACGCACACTGGTTATTTTAATGGCACCCGCATCACAGTAATGTCGACAGGCATGGGCCCGGATAATATTGACATAGTGATGAATGAACTGGATGCGGTAGTTAATATTGACCTTAGCAGCAGGACGGTTAAAGAGGAGCATACAAGCCTTGATATTGTCAGGCTGGGTACTTCAGGCTCCCTGCAGGCGGATATTCCGGTTGATTCTTTCGGATTGTCAACGCATGGACTGGGAATGGATGGATTGCTTCATTTTTATGCCGGGAATGATGTTGGTGATCAGCAAATGGCAAGGGCCTTTATGGAGCAAACTAAGTGGCCCGAAGAATTTGCAACTCCATATGCAGTTGAGGGATCTGAGAAACTAATGCGCCAGATGGGAGAGGGGCTTATTCATGGTGTTACCATCACAGCTCCAGGATTTTACGGTCCACAGGGCAGGAGCCTGCGGCTTGATCCGGCATATGCCAACCTTAATGAGCGTATCTCAGCTTTCAGGTATAAGGAACACAGGATCATTAATTTTGAGATGGAAACATCGGCCCTTTATGCGATGGGAAAGATGTTGGGTCACCATACCTTAACTGTTTGTACCATCCTTGCCAATAGGATGAGTGAGACTTATTCGAAAGATCCGAAGCAAACGATCACAAAGCTGATACACCTGATCCTGGAGAGGCTGACATCCTGATGCTCTGGTTCTCTTCAAATTTCCCGCTTAAGAGTTCTTCCGTATTTGCAGGGATATAATTACGGATGATATTGCTGATCATCTTAATATATGCATCACCAATCTCGGAGTAGCTTGCAAGGCCCTCCGCCAGTGCCAAAGGATCAAGGTCTTTGTCCTTATTTCTCAAATCCAGCCTTATTTCCCTCAATTCCCTATACGCACGTCCTGTGTTCAGATTCCGCAGGTAATCAATGATTCCGTCGATTTCTGAGTCGTATGATTTTACAAAGAATGTTGCGCTGTCAATGCCGGCTGGCATCATGCCACAACCCTTGCTATAACAGTGTATCCCAAAATAATTATTTCCTTCCAGTGCAAAGTGCGAACTCCCCCATCCGGATTCAATAATGGCCTGTGCCATAACTAATTTGACCGGGATGATGTCGGCTCGTTTAAGTAAGGCCTCCATGGATTTATTCATGTCTTCAGGCAATGGAGGAGGCGTTGTTGAAAGTGGGTCCAGGCGGAATCGCCTCAATAGTTTGTTCAGTTCACTGATATTTGCCGAACTTAGCTTGTCGTTGGCATCGAGTGAGTCCTGTAGGTCAAAAATACTATTCCGCTGTTCAAGGAGCATATTGTTTGCCCTGTGAATCTCCGGAAGAAAACGTGCCAGAAAAATCTTATGCGTTTCGGGGATATTACGATTTGTGATGATGTTTTCCTTCGAGATCTTTACGGGCGCAATAATTGAATGCCGGGGGGAAGGCGAATCACAGGATGATAAAAACAGCACAAAAAAGAGCACTACCAATTGTTTAAATGTCAGTTGATAATGTGTCGCGTTTATTTGCAAAACGGTAGAATTATGTGTTAATTTTGAATCAAATTATTCCTCGTGGCTTGCCGCGAGCTTTCCTATATTTCAACGATATGGTGTTAAGCTTATTTTTCAATAGCTGTATTTTATGACCGAAAATAAACGGGATAAGGAGCTGAAAGCATTGATCAGCCTGCTTGATGAGCCGGATAATGGGGTGTATGAACAGATACGCTCAAAGATCTATGCGTATGGCATTGATGCCATCCCGGTATTGGAAGACAGCTGGGAGCAATCATTTGATCATCAGTTGCAGGAACGCATTGAAGAGATCATACATATGATCCAGCTGGATGATCTCTATGCTGGAATCAGCAGCTGGGCGCAGCTTGCCAGCGACGACCTGATGAAGGGATTTATGCTGGCTGCCCGCTATCAGTATCCGGATTTTGATAGTGAAAAGGTCATCAAGCAGATAGGGCAGCTTGTACAGGATGTATGGCTGGAATTAAATGACAAGCTTACAGCCCTGGAGAAGATTAAGGTGGTTAACCATATCTTTTTTGATGTGCATAAGTTCCGTGGTAATAAAAGTAATCTGAAAAGCCCTGATAACCTGCACCTTAATATTTTGTTGGAGACAAAGAAAGGAAATCCGCTATCGATTGGAATTTTGTATATCATTATTGCCAGAAGCCTGAAACTACCTGTGTATGGCGTTGACCTCCCAAACCACTTTATCCTGGCCTATATGGATGAGATAGGATCGGAAGCAGGCCAGACCGATGCCAATGCCCTGTTTTATATAAACCCTTTCAATCGGGGGGCACTATTCACCCATAATGAGATTGAGGCTTATATCAGGCAAATGAAATTAAAGCACAACGACAGCTATTTTCAGTCTTGCAATAATATAACCATCATGCGCAGGGTATTTGGTGAATTGATAGAATTGCACCAGCAACAGGGCAACCTTGAAAAAGTGGAAGAGCTTAAAAAGCTGGCATCGGGACTATCATGACAGGACAGGCTGTTTTCAGGAAAAAATCCTTGCTATTGTCTTCATGATGATGCGCAGATCAAGCCAAAAAGATCGATCCCTGATATAGCGGAGGTTAAGATCCAGTTTTGCAGGCATGATCTGCTCTATATAGGCCTTCTCAGGGTCTTCGCTCTTCTCTAAAAGTTTATTTTCCTCAAAATATTGCAAAGAGGCATAATCAGTAAGCCCGGGCCTGACATCGAGCACGGCCATCTGGGATTCCTTGTAAAGATCTACATACTTCCTGACTTCCGGCCGGGGCCCCACAAAACTCATGTCTCCCTTAAGAATATTCAGCAACTGGGGTAACTCATCAAGCTTTGTTTTTCGTAAGAAATATCCTGCTTTACTCACCCTCGGATCACGCCCGCCAACAGTTAACAAGCCCTTTGAATCAGCTCCGGGGTGCATGCTCCTGAACTTGTAAATCCGAAAATCCTTGTTGCTCCTTCCAACCCTCTCCTGGAGGTAAAAAGTCCCCCCTTTTGAATCCAGCATAACCCAGAGGGCGATGAGGACCAGAAGTGGTAGCAACATCAGCAGTGCAATAAGTGACAGAAAGAAATCAAATATTCGTTTCATGACAGCTCTTTCTCAACAGCATCAATAAGTGTATTGATCACTGTATCAGCCTGATCATTCGTGAGTGTATAGTAAACCGGCAGGCTGATCACCCGGCTGAAATTATCATAACTAATGGGGTATTGATTAATATCGTAACCTGAATTCTTGTAATAAGTGAGCATCGGCAGTGGAATAAAGTGCACATTTACCGATACGCCCTTCTCAAATATCCTGCTGATGATAGCATCTCTCTGTTGCTCATTTATGTCTTTTATCCGGATTAGAAAAACATGATAAGATGAAGTCTTATTCTCTGTTTCGTATGGTGGAAGGATGGCCCACTCTTTTGTTTCAAGCCCTTTGCGATAACGATCGAAGATCTCTTTTCTCCGTACCAGCATATCCGCATCATAACGCCTCAATTCCACGATGCCCATGGCCGCCTGTACATCGGTCATATTGTATTTATAACCTGCCTCAATCACATCATACTGCCAGTTTCCGGCCATATTTTTCGCCAGTGCATCTTTTGTTTGCCCGTGCAGTGACTTAATACAGAGGTAATTATAAATTTCCTCATGATCAAATGCCTCAGGAAGCTTAAGGCATATCGCCCCCCCCTCAGCCGTTGTGAGATTTTTTACGGCATGAAAAGAAAAGACACTGATGTCGGTTAAGGTCCCGGTCTTTTTGCCTTTGTATACTGCTCCGATTGAATGTGCAGCATCTGCCAGGATCAGGATACGACCTAGTTTCTCTTGTTCAGGACTGCCGGGGGAAAATATTGCTTTGAGATCTTCACTTTCCACCATAGCGTTAATCTCTTCGTAATCACAGGGTAAGCCGGCGAGGTCAACAGGGATGATCACTTTTGTGGAGGGGGTGATGGCCTCTCTGATCTTTTGAGGGTCGATATTAAAATCTACTCCTGTATCCACAAAAACAGGTTTTGCCCCACAGTGTACAACGACATTGGCTGTGGCTGAGTATGTATATGCCGGAACGATCACCTCGTCTCCTTCACCAACGCCAAACCATCTGAGCATCAGCTCCAGCCCTGATGATCCTGAATTTACACAAAGCGTGGCCTTATGCCCGCAATATGCTGTAATCATCTTTTCAAACTGCTTGGTACGTGGACCCGTTGTGATCCAGCCCGACCTTAAAGCAGCAGCGACTTCATCGATGATTTCCTGGTCAATACGTGGTGGAGAGAATGGGATCATTTTAATAGCTTTACAGGGCGTGTCATTATTTTTTCAGAAAGCTGTTTATATTTTCTTCTACCCTGTTCAGTACATTCGAAACATCTGCTTTCACAAATTTTTCTCCTGTAATATTTTCATAGAGCTCGATATATCTCTCTGACACTGAATTTACAAATTCCGCTGACATATGGGGCACCTGTTGCCCTTCATGGCCCATAAAACCTTTGCCCATCAGCCATTCCCGTACAAACTCTTTGCTGAGTTGTTTCTGTGTCTCTCCCTTGTCCTGCCGCTCCTGGTAGCCTTCACGATAAAAATAACGTGAAGAATCTGGTGTATGTATCTCATCAATCAGGTATATCTGATCACCTATCTTCCCGAACTCATATTTCGTATCAACCAGTATCAATCCCATTTCAGCAGCGATCTCAGAACCGCGCTGAAACAATTCCCTGGTGTATTTATCAAGCAGCATATAATCTTTTTCGGAAACAAGGCCCTGTTTCAGGATCTCTTCCAC
>JBDLIJ010000007.1:0-32713 GCA_039714935.1 Bacteroidota bacterium
TAATGTGGATGCACGAATGCTGTATGATAAAGATTCAGCCCAGGCTGTACATTTAAATCTTAACCCCGGTGAAAGCCTGAAACCTCATATCACTCCCGTTGATGTTTTCTTCTTTATTATTGAAGGCACACCTGAAATACTTGTTGGTGAAGAAAAAATAAAAGTTGAAGCAAACAGCCTCGTGGAAAGCCCAAAAAACATCGTACACTGCATTTATAACAACAGTGAAAATATTGTAAGGGTTTTGGTTGTTAAAGCGCCTAAGCCTGTCGCCAAGACTAAAGTGTTGTAAAAATGGGCTGTGCCCTCTACTGCATCTATCATCAAGCACAATCTCCGGCTGGCGCGAATCAAGAGATTGGTACGAGTGAGATACTCAACTGATTGTTATCTAAATTTTTAAATAATTTATAGCAATTGTACAGTTATATGTTTTATTTTGCATTTATTTAAGTAATCCGGAACTGAATTGATATTTTAACGCATGAAAAACCACACAATAATTTTATCAGTAATTTTATTACTAAGTACAAAGCCCGGAATATCTCAAAATGCAGGAGACATTTTATGGAAGGAGTTGTATGGTGGAAATAAAGAAGAGGTATTCTATGATGTTCAACAAACATTGGATAACGGCTATATTGCTGTTGGATATACTACAACGTATGGTCCTGTTCAAAATGTAAAATCCCTATGGGTCGTCAGGACTGATACTTCAGGGAATATAATCTGGACACAGACATTTGGTTTAGGGATATCATTTGGCGACTGGGCCAACGCGGTGGCTGTATGCCCTGACGGAAGTTTTGTTGTTGTGGGAGAGACCTACTCATATGCTCAAAACGAAAAAGACGCCTGGATATTAAAGCTTGATGGATCAGGTAATATCATCTGGGATAAAACCTATAGTGGACCCAGTTATGATGCAGCCTCCTCTGTTATTATTAATAATACAGGTAATTATTCAATCACAGGATTCACATTCATCAATGCCACAAACAGAGATGCCCTTTACCTGGAATATGACCCTAATGGTAATTTAATATCAGCTATTAATTATGGTGGAAATGGAGAGGATTGGACAACCGACCTATCCCAAGCCGGCGATGATGGATATTTCTTATCCGGATATACCAAGTCATTTGGAGTGATAGGGATGGACCTGTATCTTATCAAAATTGATTCAGATGGCGACACAGTCTGGACAATGACCTATGGCGGAAACAGCGATCAATTTGGCAGGACAGTTGAAGCACTTCCCAACGGAAATGCTATTGTTTCTGGATGGACCGGCACTTTTATAACCGATAGTGACATCCTGTTATTGGAAGTGAGCTCGGACGGCACAATTCTTTGGACCAAGACATATGCTTTTGGAGCTTTTAACACATCAAATGATATGATTGTAACACCTGATGGGGGGTATTTGATAGCAGGAAAAGGGAATGATAATTTCCTGGCATTAAAGACTTCCCCAGGCGGTGATATTGAATGGATTGAAAACTCATTCAATGCAACAGGCATCGCTGTTATTCTGAATGATCAGAATAATTATATGATAGGCGGGGCCGAACATGTTAACTACATCGGACAGGGGTTGCTCGTATGTCTTCAGGGTGAGCCTGTAAACCAACCACCTGCTATGTTTAGCCTGCTTGAACCTGCAGATGGAGATACACTTACATCAATGATAGATCCTGTTCTTTTCGCGTGGGAACCATCGATTGATCCGGAGAATGACGATATTTTATACACGCTAGCAATATTTAACGCTAACTTCAATATGTCTTTCCCTTTTATTACAGATACTACATTCAGCTTTAACGGTAGCGGCTTGTTGGAAGGGAATACCATTTATAATTGGGCGGTTTCTGCATCAGACGGGCTTCTGTATACAACAAGTGACACTTTTGCTTTTGTTACTCCACTGGCACAGGGGATCAGTATGTCAGGCCTTGAAACATTTGAAAAGAACATACTTTACCAAAATTATCCCAATCCGGTCAGTTCTGTAACGACTGTTTCTTTTATGTTGGCGAAATCCAGCCATATTATTTTGTCGGTATACGATAGCAGGGGAACCCTGATTGAAACTTTATTTGATGAATATAAAACTGCGGGAGCGTATTCTGTGAAATGGGATGCGAGCCACTTACAAGCAGGAGTATATATCCTGAGTTATTATGCTGATAAAGAATTTTATTTACAAAAAGCTGTAAAGAAATAGTCCTACAATACTCCAGTATCAAATAAAAATGGCGCTTCTTCGGCGCCATTTTTGAGGTCTCGAGCGGATTCGAACCGCTGTAGGAGGTTTTGCAGACCCCAGCCTAGCCACTCGGCCACGAGACCATGTTTGCAATGCAAAGATAAGGGTATTTGGGAAAAGATGCAAGGGGGGAGATTGTGGATGCCGGAAACCGGTTACCGGTTACCGGTTACCGGGTGCTGGAGGCCGGATGGCTATTTCACCTTCCCGCTTACCACTTTCAGGCATTGGGGACATAGGCATGGTTGCTTGAGCTTGGAAACATCCACACCAGAACGTTTCAATTCAATGTTGCCATTGCATAAGCAAGTGTCGGGACTAAGACATTCGAAACTTGCCCCACATTGACAACTTATTTGTTTTACCTTGTATTTTCTGTCTTCACGCTTCATTTAGTATGCATTAGCAGGCTTACGCTTTTCATCTTTCCGCCAAGGGGCGGATTCATCTTGTAGATTATTAGTTCAGCTGATCTTATTTGTGGAAATTTGTCTTTCACTGCATCTAATATCCTCCTCCCGACATGTTCAAGCAGCTTCGACTTAACTTCCATCTCTTTTTTCACTAACAAATAAACTTCCTGATAGTTCACAGTGTCAGCAAGATCATCACTTTTTTCAGCAACTTCCGTATTGGTTTCTAATCGCAAATCTACTAAAAATCGCGTACCAATGATCTGTTCTTCCTTAAAACATCCATGGTAAGCGTAAAATTCCATTTGTTCTATTGAGATTGTTGACATGGGGAATGTGTGTTTAGTGATGCCGGATACCAGATACCAGATGCCGGGTGCCGGGTGCCAGATACCGGATACCGGATGTAACATAGTTTACTGCAATATTAATATTATTCTTAAAATAACACCTGATATGCGAAATTTAAATATTTAAAAGATTATTCGATTTATAAAGGCCGTTGAACAAAATCATTGAACATAAAACCGATAATCTAACCCTCTTCCGGCAACCGGCAACCAGCAACCAGCAACCGGCAACCGGTAACCGGTAACCGGTAACCGGCATCCTGTATCCGGCATCACCCCAACTTCTCTATACCAGTTTCAATCCTTCTTACCGTCTCTTCTTTACCAATCATCTCCATAATGGTAAAAAGATCCGGTCCGGTGCCACTGCCAACCAGGCACAGTCGCATGCCGATCATCACCTGTCCCATGCCGATCTGCTTTTCTTCGAGATGAGCAGCTACATTATCGTGTAAAATATCGCGTGTAAAAGGATCGCAATCCCTGATGATGGCCAGTATATCTGTTAACAGCTGTCCGGTATTTTCTTTCCAGCGCTTCCTTACGGTTTTTTCGTCGTAGCTTTCCGGTGCTTCAAAGAAAAAGACTGCCTTATCCCATATCTCATGTACAAAACTCACCCTTTCCTTCACAAGGCTGATAACCTTAAGCAGGTATCCGGCATCCGGCATCCGGTATCCTTTTTCAGCTACGATCCCGGCAAATTGCTCCGCCAGTTCCGCATCAGTTTTCTCCATCATATATTGATGATTGAACCACTTTGCCTTTTCAGGATCAAACCTTGCTCCTGACCTTCCTACCCTGTCGAGGCTGAAATGTTCTGCAAGGCCTTCCATATTAAAGATCTCCTGCTCAGTGCCCGGGTTCCACCCCAGCAAAGCAAGCATATTGATAAAGGCTTCCGGAAAATATCCATCCTCGCGATATCCCCTGGATACTTCCCCGCTCTTCGGGTCTGTCCACTCCAGCGGAAACACGGGAAATCCCATCTTGTCGCCGTCACGTTTGCTCAGCTTTCCTTTTCCGTCAGGCTTCAGCAATAGCGGTAGGTGTGCAAACTTCGGCATCTGGTCTTCCCATCCAAGGTATCTGTACAGCAACATATGCAGTGGCAGCGATGGCAGCCACTCTTCACCCCTGATCACATGCGAGATCTTCATCAGGTAGTCATCCACCACATTGGCCAGGTGATAGGTAGGCATGCCATCAGATTTATACAATACCTTGTCGTCGAGGGTGGCAGCATCCACCTTTACATCTTTACGTATCTCGTCATATACCCTTACTGTTTCCCCCTCGGGCATTTTTATCCTGATCACATAAGGATCTCCCTGCGATAGCCTGCGCATGCTTTCTTCATCAGAGAGCGTGAGGGAGTTGGTCATCTTTTTGCGCGATTCCTGGTTATAGCTGGTATAGGTCGCCTTTGCTGCCTCCAGCTCTTTGCGCATGGCCTCCAGCTCCTGCGGTGTGTCAAAGGCATAGTAGGCATGCCCTCCTTCAATAAGCCGTTTGGCATATTCAAGGTAGATGTCCTTACGTTCCGATTGCTTATACGGACCGTATGCTCCACCGATACCAACACCTTCGTCAAATTCAATCCCACACCATTTAAAGGATTCAATGATGTATTCCTCCGCTCCGGGCACAAACCTGTTCTGATCCGTATCCTCAATTCGAAGGATCATTTTCCCTCCGTTCCGGCGGGCAAAAAGAAAATTATAGAGCGCTGTCCTCACGCCACCGATATGTAATGGCCCCGTTGGGCTGGGGGCGAAGCGTACACGGATTGGTTTTTCTGTCATCTGATTAATATTTGGGGGCAAAGATAGCAAGAAAAAAGGATGGCATCCCGCACGGGATGCCATCCTTAAAATTCTTCATTACCAAAACAATTGGCGGGTGCTGGCCATTAAATCTTCACGAAGCGTTTCGTAACCGAATAATCACCTTCGTGGACCCTGATCAGGTATGATCCTTTCGGTAATTCGCGTATGTCGATGCTGATGGTTTCACCTGTTCGCTCTGTTTCAAACATGCTACGACCAGTCATATCATGAATGCTGATTTGAATATTTCCTTCAGTATTATGAACCATATAAAGATTGATATAATCTCTGGCAGGATTTGGTCCGAAGGTGAAATAAACCGGGTTCTCGGTCTCCTCTATGCCAATAGTTATACTTCCTGTTTTATTCAGCACCCAGTTGGCAGGGTCTACCATAATAGCTCCCACTTCCCCTTGTATGGGGATGGTGAACTGGTTAAAGTTATCATCCTGATATAGCTGTATTACAGTATCAATTTCTGTTGTGGCAATCCTGTATTCCATCAGCATTTTAAAAAGCGGTGTGACGGAAGGATAAGAAGCTGTCTGGGTGATATTCATATTCAGGTTTCCGCCTGTCTGGTTCCATACGATGCTGTATGTTGGATATCCTTCTCCATAATACCACTGGTTAAAGAAATCCTCAAAATCCATTCCGCTAACATCTTCCACCACCTGCCTGAAGTCATCACCGGTGGCTGTGCTATCGGTATATATGGTCTGAAATTCATCCATGATATCGAAGAAAAGCTCATCATCCTGTAACTCAAAACGGATCATATGAATGATGGCGGCACCCTTATCATAAGAAAGCCTTCCGTTGAAGATACGCCAGATATTATCCAGTTGGTCAGGGGGCACCCACACACTGCCATCGGGGGCGGAAAGCACACTGTTGTGGGTTGAGCTCATCCATCCGTTGGCCGACGACTGCCCCATCAGGTATTGCCTCGCAAGGTATTCGCTATAGGAGGCAAAGCCCTCGTTGATCCAGATATCCGACCAGGTGGCGCAGGTCACATTGTCGCCAAACCACATATGGCCCAGTTCATGGGAAACGAGGTCGTAATTAAACCCGCCAATGGTGGTCATCGTCTGGTGCTCCATGCCTCCGCCCAGCTGGGTAAGACAGTGTCCGTATTTCTCTTCATGAAATGGATAAAGAATATACAGATCTGAAAATAATTCCACAAAATCCACCGTATTGTCGATGTCATCATGATAGGCATTGATGATGGTGGGGTCGTCATAAAGAAAATTCTGAATGAGAATAGAATCACCGTTCATCTCCAATGGCTTGGCATAAATATTATACTCAAGGTAATCAGAAACAGCAAATGAGAGCAGATAATATGCGATCGGGTATTTTGATTTCCACTCATACCTGAGTTTATTATTGGGCATAGGGGTTACTGCTGTGAGCAAGCCCTGTGATCCGGCAGTATACTGCTCGTCGGTGGTAAGAAATATCCAGCACGAGTCCGCTTTATCCGGCAGCACCTGTTTTACCGGAAACCAGTCGCGGGCGGCATAGGGCTCTGAAAGGGTCCAGGTAACATCCTTGTTCCAGGTGCCTGAATGGCCATTGGTAATGCCTGAGAAAAAACCACCTGATGGAGGCGTCCCGTGGTAATACACCTGTGCTATGAAATTGTCGCCCTGGCTTAAGGTGGCTGGCAGGAGGGCAAAAATGTGACTATTAGTATGTGTAGGGGTCAGCTTGACGCCATCCACAAAAATTGAATCAACGAACATTCCATCGGTAAACTCCAGCGCCAGGGTATCCATGGTATTGGAGACTACCCCAGCATGAATACTGACATTCCCCTCTACATAAATGCTTGTGGGATCAACTGCAATATCAAGAAAATAGAAATGTACGTCATAATCCCAGAGCAGGTCACTCTGGAAATAAAATACGGCCTCGGCACCTTTCAGATGATGCCCTTTGGCATGGCTGCATCCCCGGTGGCCTTCTTCATGTTCATTCCATTGTGCAAAAGCAACTGAGAAAGCCAGCATAAGGGTAAATAAAGCAAGTAATTTTTTCATTATATCGTTATTATAAAAATTAGAAAGCCAATATTAGTAAATATATAACATTAGGAGCATGATTTTTGTTTATTAATCCTGAAATTGTTTCGTTTGTACACACAATTATCAATTATCGCGGTAAGAGAGCACCAATAAAGGCTGCTTTCCTTACCTTTGTTAAGAATTATGCAGAGCGCTTATCACATACTCATTCAAAAACTGAATAAGTTCATCCGCAAGTATTATTTCAATAAAATACTACAGGGCGGAATATGGTTTATTGCTGTTTTTGCAATATTTTTCCTGCTTATCAATGCTTTTGAATACTTCTCGTGGAGCAGCATAACAATACGTACTTCTCTTTTTTATGCCTACCTTCTGCTCAATCTTTTCATTCTTGTCAGACTCATAATTGTGCCTTTGCTGAAGCTTTTCAGGGTTGGCAAAATTATAGATGACCAGACTGCTGCCGCCATCATCGGCAATCATTTTCCGGAGGTCAGGGATAAGCTGATCAATACCATACAGCTAAAAAAGCAAAGTGAAGAAGACGGAACGCTGGAACTGCTTGAAGCCAGTATAGAACAGAAAACAAAGAGTCTGCATCCTGTGCCATTTGTTCGTGCCGTTAACCTGGGCGGAAACAAGAAATACCTCCGCTATGCCATCCCTCCGGTATTGCTTATCGTGATACTTCTTTTAGCTGCTCCTGCAACGCTAACAGAGCCTTCTAAGAGGCTGATCAGGCATCGTGTTGAATTTGAAAAGCCATTGCCTTTCAGCATTCAGATATTAAATGAAAAACTGGAAGCTGTTCAGCAGGAAGATTTCACGCTGAAAGTAATGGTCGATGGCGATGAGCTCCCTGGCAGCATGTATTTCTCATCAGGAAACAGCATTTTACCATGTCAGAAGATCAGCGGCAATGAATTCTCTTTTACCCTTAATAACCTTCAGCAAGACCTGCAATTCAGCATTCTGGCAGAAGACTTTTCTTTCGGGCCGTATTATTTACATGTGCTTCCCAAGCCGATCATCATCAACTACGAGGTTTCACTCGACTACCCGGCATATACCGGCAAAAAAGATGAAAAATTTGACAATACCGGCGATTTTGTTGTACCCGAGGGCAGCATAGTTCACTGGAAGATCATCACACGCGACACCAGGGTTGTCAGCTTTCGGTTAAACAATGATCTAATCCAACTTGAAGCGAAAGGCTCCAATGCATTTACGCATACCAAAAGGCTGCTGGAAAGCATAAATTATAGTATCTCCGCAAAAAATGAGTTTCTCTCAAATCCCGATACTTTAGCCTATGCCATCAGTGTGATACCTGATATTTTCCCAACAGCGATTGTGGAAGAGTTCAGGGACTCTGTGTACGACAAACGATTATATTTCAGGGGACAGATTACGGATGATTACGGCTTTACTGCCCTCACATTCAACTACGAATTTTTGAATAATTTCGACTCTGCCAGGATTGAAGGGAAGGTAATTTCAGAACCTCTTGCATTTTCCGCAGACATCCCCAGGCAAATGATATTTCATCATTTCGACCTGGGCACACTTAATATCGGTCCCGGAGATGAAATTGCCTATTATTTTGAGGTTTGGGACAATGACAAGGTAAACGGCCACAAGAGCAGCCGCTCGCACAGGATGATCTTCAAAGCACCAGGCATGGAGGAGATCAGCGAGCAAACGGAAAGCGATAATGCCGAGATCAAAGACGAAATGGAAGACCTGATTGATGAAGCCAAAATGCTCCAGAATCAGATCGAAAAGCTGAATAAACAACTTATTAATAAGGAGTCGCTGAACTGGCAGGATAAAGAGCAGATCCGTAATCTGCTGAACCAGGAGCAGCAATTACAGCAGAAAATGGAGTTGTTACAGGAAATGAACCTGCAGAAAACAACACGTGAGGAGGAATACAAAAATCAAACCGAAGATATCATTCAAAAACAGCAACAGTTGCAGGAATTGTTTGATGAGATCATGGATGATGAGATGAAAAAGCTTTTTGAAGAATTACAGAAACTGCTTGATGAAATGCGTAAGGAAGATGTGAATGAGATGCTCGAAAAAATGGAGATGAGCGCCTCTGACATCGAAAAAAACCTGGATAAAAACCTGGAGCTTTTCAAGCAGCTTGAATTTGATAAAAAACTCACTGAAACCATAGAACACCTTGAGGAACTTGCCAAAAAACAAGAACAGCTTTCGGAGGAAACAAAAGATAAAACATCAGAAAACGATTCGGTTGCCGCTGAGCAGCAGGAGCTAAATGAGGAGTTTGACAATATCCGTAAAGATCTTGACGAACTTAATGAGCTTAACCAGGGGTTGGAGAAACCCAACAAAATGGAAAATACCGATGAGCAGGAGGAGGGTATTCAGGAGGAGATGCAGGAAAGCCTCGACGAGCTGAAAAAGGGAAATAAGAAGAAAGCAGGGGGGGCACAGCAAAAGGCAAAAGAGAAGATGGAAGAGCTTTCAAAAATGCTTTTCAGTATGCAGATGCAGATGCAGTCCGAAGCCAATGCAGAAGATATTCAGGTGCTGAGAGAGATCCTGGAAAACCTTCTTGTCATTTCTTTCGATCAGGAAGAACTCATCTCAGATCTTGGAAATACAAATGTGGCCGATCCGAAATACCAGGAGGTGATACAGCGCCAGCACGAGATCAAAGACAACATGGAAATTGTTGAAGACTCGCTCTTTGCTTTAAGTAAACGACAGATGGCAATTGAGCCATTTGTGATCAAGGAAGTCGATAACATCAACAAAAACATTGCCGACGCCAACGAGCGGCTGGAAGAACGGAAGAAAGGTGATGCTGCAACATCACAGCAATACGTGATGACCTCTGTAAACAACCTTGCTCTTTTACTTTCCGAAGCACTTGAACAATTACAGCAAATGTCAAATATGGACATGCCGGGCAGTTCCAGCTGTGATAATCCCGGAGGATCCAAGCCCAGCTCAATGCCACAGAACATGGGTAAAATGCAGGAGCAATTAAATCAACAATTGCAACAGATGAAAGACGGCCAAAAATCCCAGGGCAAGCAAGGACAAAAAGGACAGATGTCGATGAGTGAACAATTTGCCAGGATGGCTGCCGAACAGGAAGCCATTCGTCGTCAGATGCAATCTTATCTTGAACAGCTGAAAGCCCAGGGAGAAACCGGGGATGCAGGCATGAACAAGCTGATGGAAGACATGGAGAAAACTGAGCTGGACCTTGTAAATAAGAAGCTTACAGAAGAAACCCTTCAGCGCCAGGAAGAAATATATACACGCCTGCTAAAACATGAAAAAGCAATGCGTGAAAGAGAAAAAGAAGAGCGCAGAGAATCGCGCGAAGCAAAAAATCAGAATTATAGTAACCCTAATGAATTTTTAGAGTATAAAAGAATACTATTAAAAGAAGTTGAACTACTAAAAACAGTTCCACCCAATTTAAAACCTTTTTATAAACGCAAAGTGAATGAATATTTTTATAACTTTGGGAATTAAATGTATCTGCTATGGGTAGGAAGGAAAAACTAACGCTCGAATCCAGACCGGAAAATATCAGTTCTATCGAACGCTTTGTTGAAGAGATTTGTGATTACTATAATATCAACGATACATATTTTGGCAACATCCTGATTGCCCTGACTGAAGCTTTTCAAAATGCTTTGGTTCACGGGAACAAAAACGATCCTTCAAAATCTATTCATATTGTTTTCGAATCTAAGGTTAAAGGCCTTTCTTTTACAGTAACCGACGAAGGTGCGGGTTTCGACCCTGACACAGTTCCTGATCCGCTCGACCTTGATGTGGAAGATGATACTGAAAAGGGCAGGGGCATTTTCCTGATGCGATCACTATCTGATAAGATGGTCCTTACCGAAGAAGGCAGAAGCATAGAAATGTTCTTCCGTATTTCAGGCATCGGACATGAGGCGATGAAAAAACGTATCTCATCCTTTAACGAATATTACCAGACCAAAAAGCAAAAAGTCTGATCTTTTCCCCTTTTAACACTTTTAACGCTGTAACCATGTAGCCATCATGTAGCCATGTAGCCATTTAACCATGTAGCCATTTAACCATTTAACCATTTAGCCATTTAACCATTTAGCCATTTAGCCATTATATTATTTACCATGAATGCCCTGATACAATTCTTTTCAGAAGAAGTTTCCTTTAAACTTGAGCATGAAAAGGAAATTCAGGATTGGATTTCAGCTATGATTCATGAAGAAGGTTTAGAGGCCGGAGTGCTCAATTATATTTTCTGTAATGATGAATATCTGCTGCAATTAAACCAGCAATATCTTGACCGTAACACACTCACTGACGTGATTGCCTTTGATTATCGCGAAAATGATGATGAAGTGTCAGGAGATATTTTTATTAGTGTGGAAAGAACTGCTGAGAATGCTGAAAAGTTCGGGCAATCGCACGAGAAAGAGTTATTCAGGGTCATTGTTCATGGGGCGCTTCATCTTTGTGGTTATGACGATCATTCGCCGGAAGAAAAGACACTCATGACTGAAAAAGAAGATAAATATTTATCTTTACTGCCGTATTAATTTCATAAAACATCTTTATTATTCCAATGTTCAGCCAATATGATGTAATCGTCGTAGGTGCCGGCCACGCCGGATGTGAGGCGGCAGCCTCTGCTGCACGACTCGGATCTTCTGTATTGCTGATCACGATGAATATGTCGAACATGGCCCAGATGTCATGTAACCCCGCCATGGGAGGCATTGCTAAAGGTCAGATTGTCAGAGAGATAGATGCTCTTGGAGGTTTGTCAGGAATTGTTACCGACAAGACCATGATACAGTTCAGGATGCTGAATAAATCAAAGGGGCCGGCTATGTGGAGTCCGAGGGGACAAAGCGACAGGATGCTTTTTTCAATGGAGTGGCGAAACCAGCTTGAACAAATTAACACCCTCGACTTTTTGCAGGATATAGTAACAGATGTCAGTATTGAAAACAATCGGGTGGTTGGAGTAAAAACTTCCATGGGACATACCATCAATGCCGGCGCAGTTATCCTTACCAATGGCACATTTTTAAATGGGGTTATGCACGTTGGAGAAAAAAAGATCGCAGGCGGCAGGATGGGTGAAGTGGCTTCCCTGGGAATTACTGAAAGCCTTGTGAAAATCGGTTTTGAAGCCTCACGGATGAAAACCGGAACTCCTGTGCGTATAGATGGCAGAACCATCGACTTCACCAGGCTGGAAGAGCAGCCAGGAGATGAAATACCTGCCAAGTTTTCATTTACTGATACTCCATTGTTGAAAAAACAACGCAGTTGTTATCTGGCTTTTACCAGTCGTAAAGTACACGACATTTTGCGGACTGGTTTTACACGTTCGCCAATGTTCACCGGCAGGATAGAAGGTGTTGGGCCCAGGTATTGTCCGTCCATAGAAGACAAAATTGATCGTTTTTCCGGAAAAGACCAGCATCAGCTGTTTGTTGAGCCTGAAGGCTGGTCAACTATTGAGTATTACCTGAACGGATTTTCTTCCTCTTTACCTGAGGAAGTTCAATTTGCCGCATTGCAAAAGATCCCTGGCTTTGAGAATGCAAAGATCTTCAGGCCTGGTTATGCTATTGAATATGATTACTTCCCTCCTGTTCAGTTAAAATATTCACTTGAGACCAAGCTGGTAGAAAACCTGTACTTTGCCGGACAGATAAACGGTACCACTGGCTATGAAGAAGCTGCGGCTCAAGGCCTGGTTGCAGGCATCAATGCACACAGGAAACTTCAGGGTCTTGATGATTTCATCCTGCGTCGTTCAGAGGCATATATTGGAGTGCTTATCGATGATCTCATTACCAAGGGTGTAGATGAGCCTTACCGCATGTTTACCTCCAGGGCAGAATACCGCATCTTACTCAGGCAGGATAATGCAGATCTCAGGCTTACACCCATCGGATACGAGATCGGCCTTGCAGATCAAAGCAGGATGGACCTGGTTAAGCATAAAGAAGATTTACTTCAAAAGATCATAAAGTACTGCAAAAAGGAAAGTGTTTCTCCTGGCGATGTACAAGCTCTGCTGGAAAATCAGGGCACTGACCCCTTAAAACAGAAAGTTAAGATCGATACTTTATTGCTCCGGCCTCAGGTACATTTCAAAGATCTGATTGCCCATATAGATCATTTATCCAACTTTATCAATAGCCTTGACCGCCTCAGTGAGGAGATCATTGAACAGGCTGAGATCAGGATCAAATATCAGGGCTATATCGACAAGGAACGTGATCTTGCCAATAAGCTGGGCAAGCTTGAAAGTCTGCAGATCAAAGATGATATCGACTATCAGGAGCTCACATCCTTATCATTTGAGGCCAGGGAAAAGTTAATGAAGATCCGTCCACGCACCATCGGACAGGCCGCCAGGATCAGCGGCGTTTCACCAGCCGATATCTCAGTACTGGCAATATATTTAGGCAGCTAACGCCCCCTGACCCGACCACCATCCAAACCCATAACCCAACAATTGGTTCCACGTGGAACAATATTGTTGCATGGTTAAATGATCATACAGTCCCTAGGTCACAAAATCCCACAGTCACCCAGTCACAAAGTCTCCCAATTAAGCCGTATCTTCGCAATTTGTTCCACGTGAAACTATGGCCCCTGAAAGTATAAACCACTGTTTAGTATGTAATTCTGAAAATATTCAGGATTATTTTGAGTGCAAAGATCACTTTGTCTCACAGGAATCATTTCAACTCAGTATCTGTAATAAGTGCGGATTTATATTCACAAACCCCCGTCCTGCCCTTGATGATATAGGCCCATATTATGATTCTGAAGCATATGTCTCCCACTCCAAGACTTCTGCCGGTATCATCAACCGCCTATTCCATCTATCGCGTATTTATACCCTCTCGCACAAAAGGCGTATCCTTAAAAATTATAGCAGCGGCAACAATCATCTTGACTATGGATGCGGCACAGGAGAGTTTCTCGGCTCCATGCAACAAAAAGGATGGAATTGCACAGGGATTGAGCCAAATGCTTCGGCACGCGATATGGCCAGACAGAAGTTTACATTCGACATTTTTGATGAATCAGCACTTGATCATTTTTCCGAAGGGTCATTTAATTCCATAAGTCTTTGGCATGTCATGGAACATATATATCCTGTCGAAGACCGGATTCGGACATTTCATAAGCTGCTCGACGAAAAAGGTATGCTCTTTGTAGCCCTGCCCAATATGCAGTCGTATGATGCAAAAAGATACAAAGAGTTCTGGGCGGCCTGGGACGTACCCAGACACATTTACCACTTTAAGCCGTCAACAATTCAAAATCTGATGAAAAGATCCGGCTTTGAACTGGTGAAAATCAAACCTATGTTTTTAGATGCTTTCTATATTTCCATGCTGAGTGAAAAATATAAACATGGCAAGTCAAAAAATATTCAAGCCTTGATGCATGGAATGATATCAAATTTTTCTGCTATGTTAAACCAAAAGAATTATTCAAGTTTAATATATATCTTTAAAAAGTCAAATTAGGGCATTTTTAGCCGCTCTAAGGCTATATTGCCTCAATCTGGGCATACATCACCTGAATGGCAAAATCTTAACGCAAAACCTCTTATTTTAAGTGCACCCTTAATAGTTTGATTTACAATTACTTAAATGACTAAATCGCCGCATAAATACAGCCTGGCTAAAAAATCACTCTCATTTTTCATTTTAGCCATCATTTTCATACTAACTGCACTTATATATGAACGCAGCTTCTATAGGAAATCATCCCCCGAAAACATCACCCATGAATTTCAGGAAACTTTTATCAGTGCCGAAAAATTACTGGCCTCATATATCGACAGCTTAAATAAACCCGCATACCTGAATGATGATCACGCAACGCATACTTTCATTAAAAATGAAGTTGATCATTCCTTTGCATTCCACTTTTTTAAATATTTGAACGATTCCCTTGTTTACTGGTCCGGACATTCGGCTCCTGCTCCGGAATTTTTTAACATTGATTTCGCCAACGGTAAGCTGATTACGCTGGCCAATGGTAAATACTTTTACCGTGATACCATGGTGAATAATACCCGTATCGCCGGAATGTTCCTGGTCAAAAGTAATTACCCCTATCAGAATATCTATCTGGAAAACCGTTTTCAAAAAGCCTTTGATATCCCTTCAGAAACGATGATCGGCTTCAATGCCGGAGTAAATAATATCTACGCTGAAGATGGATCTTTTATATGCTCTCTGCAAACTAAATCCGCAGACGGAATCGGACAACTCCCTTCTATCGTCCTGCTGATTTTATATGCTTTAGCTTTTCTGGCACTTTCTACCAGCATTTTTCATCTGTACCAAAAATTAACATCACTTCTAAAATCTAAGCTGGCACTTATACTTGCTTTCTCTATAGATATACTGATCATCAGAGTGTTGATGTTTATTTTTAAATTTCCTGAAGCCCTTTATAACAGTCCTCTTTTCAGTCCCGCTTCCTTCGCAGCTTCCGACTATATTCCTTCTCTGGGCGATTTTTTCTTTAACGCCCTGGCACTGTTCGTCATTTCTTATGTTCTTTATATCACCTTTAAAAATACAGACCTCAAAAAGAAAAAGTCTAAAGCAAGAAGGTATTTTCTGATCTTTTCTCTTTTTCTTCACATTTTCATTTTCTACCGTCTTTTTCTCGAGGCATCACGAAGTCTGATCATGGATGCATCCTATTCCATAAACCTGAATCAGATATTTTTCCTTACTTACGATTCGTTTCTTGCTATCATTATTTTCACCCTGCTGTTATTCAGTTTCTTCCTCGTTTCTTACCGTATTTTAGGGCTCAGTCTTCATTATGCCGGCAAGTCAGCTTTTATATATTTTGGCCTGTTTCTGATTTCATCGATACTTTACGCTATTACCTGCTATTTACTACACGATTGCATTTATTGGCTATTTATTCCACTGATCATATATATCATTGTTTTCTATTTCCTTTCATCTTCAACGGAGGCTGCCTCAAATATCAGCTTTTCAAGCTCTGTGATATATCTCTTCCTTTTTGCCATATTAAGTACTTCCATCCTGTCGCAATTCAATTATTATAAGGAAACAGAGCAGCGCAGATTATTGTCTATCGATCTTGCAAGTGGAGAGGATCCGCTCAGTGAGTATATTCTTCTCACTATAGGTGAAGAAATGCAAGCCGATTCCCTTCTGCACTCACTGCTTTCAGAGGTTCCCTCTCATAATGAAAATATCAGGCTTGCAGAGGAGTATATTGAAGATAATTATCTCTCCGGAAGGATGAGCAAATATGAATGGATGGTCACCATTTGCACACCACAGGATACATTGGATATCCAGCCTGAAGGATATATTATCAACTGCTATGATTACTTCACCGACATCATCGAAACAAACAGTCAGCCAGGCATAGGCTATCAATTATACAGTTATGATAATGAAGCGGGCATGTGTAATTACATCTCCAGGCAGGATTATTTCTTCAATGAAACATATGATACCATAAGTGTGTTTATAGAACTTTTCTCATTTTTCATTCCGGAAGAAGGTCTGGGCTATCCGGAACTTCTCATTGATGAAAAGATCAAAACTTTTGCCGGACTGGAAAACTATTCATATGCCAGGTATAAGCAGGGTAAACTTGTTTTTAAATACGGAAATTATCCTTACCGCACACATATTGAAGCTTATTTGCAAGATACATCAGATGTGTTTTTTCAACACAACAACAATGATCATTACATTTCAAAAATTGATACAAATGAACATATCATCATCAGTAAAAGCGCCCTTGGTTTTCTGCAGATCGTTGCACCTTTTTCTTATCTCCTGATATTTTTTACGCTCTTTTTACTACTCTTTCTGCTTGGGGTGAATATTCCTTTCGGGAGAACACATATTGACCTGAATTTCAGAAACCGTCTTCAGGCATATATTATTTCTTTGATCATCATATCCTTTATCATTATCGGAGCTATTTCGGTAAGCTATGTGATCAATTTAAATACCACGAAAAACAAAGAGATCCTCCAGGAAAAAGCACATTCTGTGCTGATAGAACTTGAGCATAAGCTGGCACATGAGCAGCAGCTAACTGCCGACATGGAAGATTATCTCACTAATTATCTTATAAAATTTTCTAAGGTTTTCTTCTCCGACATTAACCTGTACGATCTTAATGGCAAGCTTCTGGCATCATCACGCCCCCAGATTTTTCAAAAACAACTGATTTCAAAACGCATGAATGTGGATGCTTACCGCTCTCTTACTGTTGACCAAAAATTACTGTTCCTTCACACAGAAACAATTGGTGATCAGGATTATTTTTCGGCTTATGTTCCTTTTCGCAATCGTAATAATAAGGTAATCGCTTATCTGAACTTGCCATATTTTGCCAAGCAAACAGAGCTTCAAAATGAAATATCAGCCTTTTTAAATGCCTTTTTAAATGTTTATGTGCTGATGACGGCAGTAGCCATTTTTATCGCTCTGCTTATTTCACGATTTACCACACGTCCGCTACAGCTGATCCGTGATAAGATGGGCAGCCTTTCCCTGGGAGGAACCAATGAAAAAATAAATTGGTCGAGAAAAGATGAGATCGGAACACTTATCACTGAATATAACAGGATGATTGACGAGCTGTCACGAAGTGCCGAATTGCTCGCAAAATCGGAAAGAGAAAGTGCCTGGAGAGAGATGGCCAAGCAGGTAGCACATGAGATCAAAAATCCATTGACACCCATGAAGCTCAGTGTTCAACACCTGCAAAAGGCCTGGGATGAAAAATCGCCTGGCTGGGAAGATCGCCTGAGTCGCTTCACACAAACAATCATTGAACATATAGATACACTTTCAGATATCGCTTCGGAGTTTTCCGACTTTGCGAAAATGCCGCAGAAAAAGGAAAGCAAAATTGATCTTTCTGCATCCATACACAAATCAATTGACCTCTTCTCCGATACAGAAAATATTCAACTCTCCTTAGTTGAAAAATGCCCTGCTCCGCATTATGTATTTGCCGACAAAAATCAACTTATCCGCGTTTTCAATAACTTGATCAAAAATTCTGTTCAGGCCATAGGAAAATCCGAAAACGGCCTGATCGAAATTAGCATTGACCTTGATAAGGAAAATTATGTGATCAGGGTATCTGATAACGGACCCGGGATTTCGCCCGACATGATGGATAAAATATTTTCTCCAAGCTTTACTACCAAAACCAGCGGAATGGGGCTCGGTCTGGCCCTTGTCAGAAGTATTATCCAGGAAGCCGGCGGTATAATCAGCTTCGAGTCTTCTCCGGCATCCGGAACGGTATTTATTATCTTCCTTCCTGTTTATTCATAAAAACTACACAATCCATGTTAAAAATTGCCGTTTTTCATGTTATTAACTTCTTTTGCTAATCGTGGAGTGATATAAAATTCATATTACATTTGTACAAATTGAAAAGCACGGGTATTGAAGGCAATCAAAAAACTGGCTGGCCAAACTGCCGTTTACGGCATGGGAACAATAGTCCCCAGGCTACTGAATTATCTTCTGCTGACACCCTTTTATACACGCATTTTTGCAGATGGTCAGTATGGGGTGATAACAGAATTATATGCCTACGTAGCCTTTCTTCTGGTTCTGCTTACCTATGGCATGGAAACATCCTTTTTCCGCTTTGCAGAAACTGAAAAACAGACTAACAGGGTGTTCTCAACAGCCTTGAGCTCACTCTTCATCACCTCCTCCCTCTTCCTGATCATCATAACACTATTTTCACAGGAAATTGCTACACTTATTCAGTATGACAATCATCCTGAATATATCATATATTTTGCCGGCATTGTAGCAGCTGACGCATTCACAGCAATTCCTTTCGCCCGCCTGAGGCACCAGAACAGGGCCTTACGATTTGCCTCTATAAAGATCATTAATGTTTCCGTTAACATCTTCTTTAACTTCTTCTTTCTGCTTTTCTGTCCCTGGTTTCTTCATGATAACCCGGATTCATTCCTGAACATCATATACAATGCCGACATAGGGGTGGGTTATGCATTCATCGCTAATCTTATCGCCAGTCTCGTAACACTGGTACTATTGCTCCCCGACATTTTAAAAACCAGACTTTCTTTTAACATATTGCTTCTTAAGAAAATGCTTGCATATGCATTGCCTTTATTGCTGGTTGGCTTATTCGGGATGATAAATGAGGTTTCTGACAAGGTGCTTTTTAAATTCCTGCTCACTGTACCCGATCATGTCGTAGATGAACAGGATTATATTCTTAGCCAACTGGGTGTTTATGGGGCGAATTACAGGTTAGCGGTGCTGATGACCCTGTTTATTCAGATGTTTCGCTATGCAGCCGAACCTTTCTTCTTCTCCCATGCCAGGGAAGAAAATGCCAAGAAATTATATGCCTCGGTAATGAAATACTTTATCATTTTCAGTTTATTGATATTCCTGGGAGTTACACTGTTTCTGGATATATTTAAGTATTTCATCGGTTCAGATTTTCGCTCAGGTTTACATATCGTACCCATCATTTTAATGGCAAACCTGCTGCTTGGCATTTTTTATAATCTCTCGGTATGGTACAAGCTTACAGATAAAACACGCTTCGGTGCCACCATAGCTTTATTTGGTGCAATCATCACAGTTGTGCTGAATATATTACTGGTTCCTGAATACGGATATACCGGAGCGGCATGGGCACATCTTGCCTGTTACTTTTCAATGGTGTTGCTTTCTTTCTTTATTGGCCGGAAATACTACAAGATCACATATGATCTTCGTGGCATCCTGATATATTTCACCATAGCCATAGCTTTGTACTTTTTCTCCGAAATGATTTTTATTGAAGATATGATCCTTAAATTTGCTGTGCATACCATTCTGATTTTGACATTTCTGCTTGCTGCAGTATTATTAGAAAAGAAAAAATACCAAAGGGAATTTAAATAATCAAACAGAACATGAAAATTAAAATCGTTAACCAATCAAAAAATTCATTGCCGGAATATGAAACCGCCTTATCAGCAGGCATGGATCTGCGTGCTGATCTCGACACACCTGTACTTTTAAAATCCCTTGAACGTGCCCTGATCCCAACCGGATTGTTTATTGAACTCCCTGAAGGCTATGAAGCGCAGATCAGGCCACGTAGCGGACTTGCCATTAAAAAAGGCATCAGTCTTGTAAATGCACCGGGTACTATTGATGCCGATTATCGCGGAGAAATCAAAATCATTTTAATCAACCTGTCAAAAGAAGATTTTCTTGTTGAGAATGGCGAGCGCATTGCACAGATGGTGATTGCCAGGCACGAAAAAGCAGCATGGATAGAAGTAGAGGAATTAAACACAACAGCCCGCGGGGCAGGGGGCTTCGGACATAGTGGCACTAAATAAAGTATGATATCTACTGATTATCAGAATAGAAAGTATGTTTTAACAGCTATATTCCTTTTTGTAGGTATCCTGTTTGCTGTAAGGCTTTTCATGTTACAGGTGCTGAGCAACGAATATAAACTTTCAGCAGAAAATAATGTGCTCAGATATATTACCGAATATCCAGCCCGGGGATTGATATACGATCGCAATGGTAAACTGCTGGTATATAACGAAGCAGCTTATGATCTCCTGGTTGTACCCGGCCAGCTAAGTAATTTCGACACTACAGAGTTATGCAATTTGCTTCATCTTGAAAAAGAAAGCTTTCATAAACGCCTGAAGAAGGCCAAAAAATATTCTTCCCGTAAGCCTTCTGTCTTTCTTGAACAGATCTCAAGGGAAGACTATGCGTATCTTGAAGAAAAGCTTTATAAATATCCCGGATTTTACATAAATGCACGTATCCTTAGAAAATATCCCGAGCCTGTTGCGGCTCATCTTTTAGGTTACATCGGAGAAGTTAACCGCCGCGAACTTACTGCTGATGCCTTCTATGATCAGGGTGATTATGTTGGCAAAAGCGGACTGGAAAAAAATTACGAGACCTATCTGAGAGGAAATAAGGGCATGCGCCTGGTTATGGTTGATGTTTTTAATCGTGAAAAGGGCCCCTTTGCTGAAGGGCAATACGATACTTCTGCTGTGCCTGGACAAAATTTGAGAATTTCTCTGGATGCAGATATTCAGGCCTATGGCGAACTGCTTATGCAAAATAAGATAGGCAGTATCGTGGCTATTGAGCCTTCTTCAGGAGAGATCCTGGCTCTTATCACAGCACCCACTTACGATCCCAATCTGTTGGTTGGACGAGTCCGTAGCGACAATTACTTTCGTCTGCAAGACGATTCATTAAAACCACTGATGAACCGCGCCATTATGGGTACCTATCCACCCGGATCCACCTTCAAAATGGTAACTGCTTTGGTTGGAATGCAGGAAAGCGTATTATTTCCTTATACAACTTATCATTGCGACGGGCCTGACAGCAAACCTATCAGGTGTTCCCATAATCATGAAACACCTCTTATGCTGAATGCGGCTATTCAAAATAGTTGCAATCCCTATTTCTGGAATGTTTTTCGATCAGTAATAAAAAAGCCTGCCTTCGGACATGATTCTGTAGGATTCAGCTTCTGGCGGGATCACGTGATCAGCCTGGGATTTGGAAAGCGCTTCAACACCGACATTCCATTCGAACTAAATGGTAATATCCCTACTGCCTCCTATTACAACAATATTTATTCCAGCGGACATTGGAGAGCACTAACGATCCGGTCGCTCGCCATAGGGCAGGGCGAAATCCTTGTTACACCCCTGCAACTCGCTAACTTATCAGCGATCATTGCTAACAGAGGCTATTATTATCGCCCCCATATATTAAAAGCCATTGCAAACAAAAACAACCCTTTTAAAGAATTTGTGGAAAAGCAACATACCAATATTGACCCTGATCATTTCGATTTTATCAGTCAGGCAATGCTGGATGTTTTCGAAGGAGAGCATGGCACGGCACGCTGGTATAAACTTGACTCCGTACTGATTTGTGGAAAAACCGGTACTGTTGAAAATCCTCATGGCAAAGACCATTCAATGTTTATTGCTTTCGCTCCTCATGAAAATCCAAAAATTGCTTTATCCGTGATAGTGGAAAACTCAGGCTTTGGGTCTTCCTGGGCTGCACCAATAGCTACCCTGATGGTAGAGAAATATCTTCTTGGAGAAGTGAAACGTACAAGGCTTGAAGAACGAATGATCAACGGCAATCTAATCGGGAAAGAATGAGGGAAAGAAAAGGCATATTACAAAATATCGACTGGCCCCTAGCCTTACTGTTCCTGATACTGGCTGTGATAGGTTGGATAAATATCTATGCAGCAGTATACAACGAAGATCATAACAGCATATTCGATTTCTCACAACGCTACGGAAAACAGCTTATATGGATCTTTGCAGCCCTGGCCATTGCTTTTGTTATAATGCTAATTGATGCATCATTTTTTATCACCTTCGCATACCTGGTTTACGGTATCAGTATCTTATCCCTGATAGCAGTATTGCTTGTCGGTACAGAAATCGCCGGCTCCAAATCCTGGTTTCAAATCGGGGGCATTGCAATTCAACCTGCTGAATTTGCAAAATTTGCGACCTGCCTGGCCCTTGCCAAATACTTAAGCACCTTTAGTGTATCACTCAAACGATTCAGAACCAAGCTAATCGCCCTGGTGATCATTCTGCTTCCGGCTTTTCTGGTTCTTTTACAAAACGATACCGGCTCAGCACTGGTGTATGGCATATTTATTCTCGTACTTTTTCGCGAAGGCTTAACAGGAAATGTTTTGCTTATAGGTTTTTTAATCGCAGTACTTTTTATCCTTACTTTGCTGATCAACAAATTGTATGTCCTCGGCTTTCTGGTCTTTATTGCCATCCTTCTCTTCTACTTTATGAAGCGTAACACGAAAAATATCATGGCTCTTCTTGCCTTGCTGGTACTTGTTGCAGGCTTTGTATTATCAGTAGATTATGCTTTTGAAAATGTGCTGGAGCCTCATCACAAAAAAAGGATCAATGTGTTGCTTGGAAAGGAGTTGGACCTTCATGGGGCAGGATATAATGTCCATCAATCTAAAATAGCAATTGGCTCCGGGGGCCTCGCAGGAAAAGGATTTTTACAAGGCACACAGACTAAATATGATTTCGTTCCCGAGCAGGATACTGATTTCATTTTTTGTACCATTGGAGAGGAATGGGGGTATATAGGCTCTCTGGTCTTAATAGCATTATTCATGGCATTATTACTACGGCTGCTTATGCTGGCCGAACGGCAGCGATCTGATTTCAGCAGAATATACGGCTATGGGGTGGTCTCTATTATCTTCTTTCATTTTACGGTGAACATTGGCATGACAATCGGCCTTCTTCCCGTAATCGGTATTCCGCTTCCCTTTATCAGCTACGGAGGCTCATCACTCTGGGCATTTACAATACTCCTGTTCATTTTTATCAAACAGGACGCAAATCGATTACAGCTTTTGTAAAAAGGCTAAAAACTTCATCTTCTTTATGGCTTATTCATCTCTGCAAAAAAAAAGGGGGACATTTTTCCTTTTTGGGTATAAATATATAGGGGGAAAGTAATTCACTCTATATGCATTCAGGTGTACTTGCCTCATGCTGACTGCAATATATAAGCAACAAATAATTAATCAGGTAAGGTAATATATTCCTTATATTTACCACATAAAGCAAGCCAATGGAAAAACGCTGGGTTTCTAAAGAAAACGGACAGGAGGAAGTGGTTGCGCGACTTGCGAAAGAGCTTAGCATCAACAAATATCTTTCTAATTTATTGGTTCAGAGAGGGATTCATTCCTTTGATCAGGCTAAATCCTATTTTCGTCCCCAACTGTCAGATCTTCACGATCCATTCATTATGAAGGACATGGATAAGGCCATTGACAGGATTACAGCTGCGGTCGAAAATGGCGAAAAAATCCTCGTTTACGGAGATTATGATGTTGACGGAACCACAGCCGTAGCACTTGTTTATACTTTCCTGTTCAAATTTTACAAGAACATTGATTTTTATATACCCGACAGGGATGCTGAGGGCTATGGAATTTCTTACAAGGGTATTGATTATGCAGCCGAAAATAATTTCAGCCTGATGATTATTCTTGATTGTGGCATCAAGGCAATCGAAAAGACTATTTACGCTTCAGAGCGCAATATAGATTTCATCATATGCGATCATCACCGTCCTGGTGACGAAATTCCTCCTGCTGCCGCAATACTGGACCCAAAAAGAAACGATTGTCCCTACCCTTTTAAAGAACTTTCAGGCTGTGGAGTAGGTTTTAAATTGGTGGAAGCTTACACGATAAAACATGCTCTTCCCAAAGAACACCTTCTTTCATTTCTCGATCTGGTGGTTGTTAGCATTGCATCAGATATTGTGCCTATTACGGGCGAAAACAGGGTGCTTGCTCATTATGGTTTGCTCATGGTCAATAAACAACCCAGACCTGGAATAGAAGCAATCCTTGAAATGGGAAATGTAAAAAGGGTAAGTCAGCCAGGAGGAGATTATATCTTCTCTAAAGAGTTAACAATAAGCGATCTGGTATTTATGATCGGACCGAGGATCAATGCAGCCGGCCGTATTGAAAGTGCCAAAAATTCTGTTAAACTGCTAATTGAAGAAAATTATAATAATGCACTTCAGATCGCCCGGAAGATCAATACGCTCAACGATGAACGAAAAAGCCTTGACCTAACCGCCACAGGAGATGCACTCCGCATGATTGCAGATAGTGAAGAACTTAGAGACGCTAATTATACTGTTGTTTACAATCCTGAATGGCATAAAGGGGTGGTTGGTATTGTTGCTTCGCGCCTGACAGAAACTTATTACAGGCCAACCATAGTGCTTTCATTCTCTAACGGACTTGTCACAGGTTCGGCCAGGTCTGTTAAAGACTTTGATATTTATGATGCTGTTGATGCCTGTAGTGGTTTCCTGGAGCATTTTGGCGGTCATAAGTATGCTGCAGGCCTGTCGCTGAAAGAAGAAGATCTCGAAGGTTTTAAAAAATGCTTTGCCGAATACGTTAACAAGCATATAACCAGCGATCTGCTTATTCCGGAGATCGAAATTGATACGGAGCTCATCCTTAAAGATATTAGTTCCCGTTTTTTCAGGATCCTGAAGCAATTTGCGCCTTTCGGTCCGGGCAATCTTTCACCAGTATTTACCACCCATGGCCTGGTAGATACAGGGAAAGCCAGGATCGTTGGTAAAAATCACCTGAAACTGGAAGTCGTACACCCCGATATATCAGGCTTCCCCTTTTCAGCAATTGCATTTCAGCAGGGAAAACATTTGGACCAAATTTCAGCTGGCAAACAATTCAGTGCCTGCTATCATATTGAAGAGAATGAATGGAACGGTGTTAAAACCATACAGCTGAATATTAAAGATATTATTATAAAAGAATGAGGGGGGCGGGTATCTGATGCCAGATGCCGGGTTTAATAAAATTCCACAAAGGCTCGCACAAGCAGAAACACGCCAAAAATACAAAGGCATATACCGGCAACCCTGTTTATCCAATGGATGAGCCCGGGGGTAACAAAACGCTTGATCTTATATGCTCCGAAACATTTTAGCATATCAGTTGACAAAATCACCAGCAGGGTAGTAGCAAAAAGTATAATAACAGATTGGGGCTCCCCTTTATAATTGGAAGTCATGGTGGTGACCCAAAGTATCCAGAACAGCCAGACAAATGGGTTTGTAAAATTCAGGAAGAATCCTTTAAGCACATAGGTGATAGGATTTGGAGATCGTGGTTCTTCTCCTTCTTCCTCTTCGGTAATCTGAGTTTTTCTTGTAAATGTAACGACTCCGAAAATAATGAGGATCACTCCCGTAATGATGCCAAAAGCCAATTGGTTTTCAGGTGTTTCATTAATAATTTGAAGGGCTCCTAATAAACACAGGGTGACGAGTGTAACATCACTTAAAAAAATCCCGAAAGCCATTTGAAAACCTGCCCACAAACCACGATGGATGCTTGTTTGTATCAATGCAAACAAGGCAGGACCAAAGCCAAATAAAAAGGCCAGTGTAAATCCCAGGATCAATCCTTCCCAGATAGGCGTTATCATCTAGTGTTTCTTTTTATATTCTTGAAGATATGCTTCCCATTGTTCATATTTCTCACCTTTCAGTACACGCGGAAACTTATTTGCTCCACCTTCCTTACCATGGATTTTCATCCAGTTGGAAAAAACATCAGGTGATAATATTTCCAAAAAAACATCTGTTACAGCAGCAATACGCTCAACACGATAATCATCATTTAATACTTTCAGGTATTCATCAATTTTTTCGACAGCAACTTTGGGATCAATGTTATCAACAGTTCCCAGGTACCATTTATGGGCAAACATGTTTTTATATCTGAATCCGGCAACAGTAAATTCTCTTATCTCAATGTTATACTCTTCCTGAAACATCTTCACAGCCATATTCATATTTTCCTGTGAAAGATGCTCCCCGCAAAGGCTCAGAAAATGTTTGGTACGGCCTGTAATAACAATTTCGCAGTGCTCTTTTGAAACAAATTTAACGGTATCACCGATGAGGTACCTCCACGCCCCTGCACAATTAGATAGTAAAAGCGCATACTCCTGCCCCTCTTCTACCTCTTCAAGTATTTTAGCCTCAGGGTTTTTAACCATATTCCCTTCCGAATCAAAATTCTCACTGTTAAAAGGGACGAATTCGTAAAATAACCCATTATCTACAACCAGTTGCATAACCCTTTTATCAAGCCTGCTCTGATAAGCTATATAACCCTCTGAAGCCAGATATGATTCATTATAAATTACAGGCTTCCCAAATAGCTTTTCAAAACTTTTTATATAAGGTTCGAAAGAAACTCCGCTATGTACGTATACAGCCAGGTCGGGCCATATATCGTGGATTGAATCCAGCTTGTGATGTTCTATGATCCTTTCCAGGATAATCTGAATCCAGGCCGGAACACCAACGATAACTCCTATATCCCAATGAGGGGCTGAACGTATTATCTCTTCCAGTTTTGTTTCCCAATCACGCTCTCTTGAAATTCGCTTTCCCGGTTTATAAAAATGCTGAAACCAAAAAGGAATGTTCCCCGCAGATATCCCGGAAAGATCACCCTCATAATAAGTCCCGTTATAGTTTAAATGGGTGCTCCCTCCAATCATAAGTATCCCTTTTTCGTAAAACTCGATTGGAAATTTATATCGGGCAGTAGAAACAAGCTGGCGAATACTCACACGCCTGATGGCCCTGATCATATCACCGGTAACAGGAATTTGCTTGCTTGAGGATTCTGAGGTACCTGAGGTTAATGCAAAATATTTCACTCTGCCTGGCCAGCTTACGAATCCTTCGCCGTTGATAGTGCGAAACCACCACTTACGAAACATCGAATTATAATTAAACGTCGGTACCGACTGTTGGAAAGCCTTAAGCATATTCTCCTGCGCCAGTATCTTCGGAAATTCATAATGCTCACCAAAGGCCGTATTCTGGGCCTTAGTGATTAGTTTCCGCAAAACCCTTTCCTGCGCCTTATTACAATCCTTTTTCCGCCTTATTTCTATCGGAATACTTCTGAGTTCGTAAGCTCGTTTTATAATTGTACCAAGAATGGCCATGTATGCAGGACGTTAGTTAAAGGCGATAAAAATAAGAAATTATTGGTTATTTTTATAAATTCAAGTCTCCACATTGAGAAAGTACTTAATCACCGGTCTGAAAATATCTATGGCGATAATTATCCTGATTGTAGCCTATTTCGTTGGTGTACTGATTATTAATACTGCTTATGATTACAAGCCCATAACCCATAAACTGGCGATAGCCGAACAATATAATGCTGCTGCAGTACCAATAAAAACCCGGTATTCAATGCTTAGCTGGAATATCGGATATGCAGGTCTGGGCAGTGAATCTGACTTCTTTTATGATGGCGGAGATATGGTAAAACCCTGCAGGAGAGATTATGACAGATATTACCAGGGCATTCTGAATAAAATAGTTGCTTTCGACAGCCTTGATTTTATCCTGCTGCAGGAGGTAGATACGGCCTCTGCAAGATCGTATTATATTAACCAATATGCTGATATCTCCCAAATTTTAATGTCTTATCAGGGTACTTATGTGAAGAATTATGATGCCTTTTTCGTTCCCCTTCCGGCTTTTAATCCTATGGGACAAGTTGTGTCAGGCCTGGCGTCATTTTCAGTTTACCCGCTTTCAGATGCCTGTATACAGGTTTTTCCGGATAATTATCCCTGGCCAAAAAATCTGTTTATGCCTGACAGGTGCTTTATGTGCATTTCCACGAAGCTGTCATCCGGAAATAATCTGCATGTCATAAACACACATAATTCAGCTTTTGATGATGGCAGCTTGAGAATTACACAACTGAAAATCCTTTTTAAGCATATGAAAACACTTTATGATCACGGAGATTACGTGATTGCCGGAGGCGATTGGAATATTAATCCACCTGGGTATTCAAACCTGCCCTTTCTGAGTGACGACATCTCTTTTTCCTTAAATTTCTCAACTACGCTCTTCACCGAAAATCCTGACTGGAAAGTTGTTTTTGATGAAAATTATCCCAGTAATCGTGATGTATCAATACCATATACAAACGCCCATACCCCCGCCACTATAATAGATTATTTTCTTTGTTCACCCAATGTAAGGGTGCTGGAATCCAAAACCCTGTATAACAATTTTCAGTATTCGGACCATCAACCGGTTTATCTGAGCGTTTCTCTTAATTGACATGAACATGGTCACATAAATAGATCCGAAGCAATGCCATCAGCATATAATTTACCTTTATTGCTCAGGTAAAACCTGCCGTTTTTAATCACAATTTTTCCCGACTCGATATGGGGGCTTGCCTCATGCAGAAGGTGTTCTTTAAAGCTATCCCCAAATTCTTGCTTTACCTGCTCAATGTCACAGCCCCACATGGTCCTAAGCGAAGTCATCACATATTCATTATACCGCTGCTCATCTGTAAGCACTTCTTCTTCAAAGCTTTCGCTATAATAATCTTTCAAATCCAACCATGTCCTGGTTGAGGCCTTGTTCCATCTTCTTGAATGCCCGTTAAATGAGTGGGCTGATGGTCCAAGTCCAAGATAATGTCCGCCGGTCCAGTAAATACTATTATGTCTTGAATAATGCCCCTCACGAGCAAAATTAGATATTTCGTAATGGATATACCCGTGATCCTGCGTTAAGCTTATCAGGCTTTTAAAATGGGCAACAGTATCTGTTTCATCGGGGCTTTGGCTTTTTCCTTTTTCTATATTCACATGCAAAGGTGTTTTTTCTTCCACCGTAAGGGCATAAGCCGAAAGATGAGGTATGTCCAAAGCAAAGAATTTATTCAGGTTCTGTTCCCACTTATCCTCCGTAAGCCCGGGAATGCCATAGATCAAATCAATGTTCAAATTTAACATTCCACCTTCCTGTATCAGCTTAATGGCGCTTTCAGCTTCCTGGGCTGAATGGATCCGCTGAAGGTACTTCAGATCATCACTATGAAAAGACTGTACCCCCATACTCAGGCGGTTAACAGTAGTATTTTTAATCTCCTTTATCCATCCTTTGGAAATATCGTCAGGGTTTGCTTCCAGTGTAATTTCGGCATTTTCATCAATATTGAACTGCTGATCCAGTTCCTCATAGATTCTGTTCAAGTCTGCCGTAGATAAGAGAGAGGGAGTTCCCCCGCCAAAATAAATTGTGTTTATGACTTGCTTCCCCAGGTAATCCTTTTGTAATTGTATTTCATCTATCACATTATCCACAAACATTGGCATATACCTGAGCGAGGCCATGGAATAAAAATTACAGTAATGGCACTTTTTTTTACAAAAAGGTATGTGGATATATATTCCGGCCATAACACGCTATCTTGGATAAAACAAAAGTAAATCTATTAATCCGGTTTATAGAATAAGCCGTTTGGAAAAACCATACAATTCCACTTAATAATGATATAAATAAATGGTTTCCCAATACATAGCATCATATTTGTAATATTTTCTTCGTACATTTAATCCATAATCCATAATTGAAAACTATGAAAAGGCGAGATTTTATTGTAAAAGGTCTTGGTGCCGGCATACTGGCGGGAACCGGTGTTTCGGTGAATGGGTTTTCTCGTTTGATGGGCAATCCCTCAGCACCGGAAAATGGTGATTTCGACCTTGTTGCGATCAAGGGAACCAATCCTGCCGAAATGTTTGACGCAGGTATCAACGCGATCGGAGGAATGTCGGAATTTGTCAAAGCCGGACAAAAGGTGATAGTCAAGCCCAATATTGGTTGGGACGCCGTGCCGGAAAGGGCAGCAAACACAAACCCCGAACTGATTGGCCGCATCATACAGCGATGCTTTGAGGCAGGGGCTGAGTCGGTAAGTGTTTTTGACAATACCTGCGATGAATGGAAGAAATGTTACACGAACAGCGGCATCGAACAGGAAGTTAAAGAAGCAGGAGGTGTCATTGTCCCCGGAAACAGCGAAAGCTATTACAAAGACGTAAAAATTACTGAGGGTAAAAGCCTCACAGAAACCAAGGTGCATGAGCTTATTCTCAATTCAGACGTATTTATAAATGTCCCCGTATTAAAGAGCCATAGCTCAGCTAAGCTCACTATGGCAATGAAAAATCTAATGGGTGTTGTCTGGGACAGGCGGTGGTGGCATAAAAACGACCTGCACCAATGCATAGCTGATTACACAACTTTTCGAAAACCCGACCTGAATGTCATTGATGCGTACCGTGTTATGAAACGTAATGGCCCCAGGGGGGTGTCTGCAGATGATGTAATCATGCTCGATTCAATGATAATTTCCAGAGATATTGTAGCAGCTGATGCGGCAGCAACAAAAATCTTTGGCCTGGAGCCGGAAGACATACCCTATATCGTCATTGCAGATGAAATGGGTGTCGGTACCAAAGACTTGTCAAAACTGAATATCAAGAGGATCAAAATGTAAAAAATGAATTTCAGAATCCTGAAAAAAGCACGGGTACTCATATCCCTAATCTTTTTCCTTCTGATCACTTTTGTTTTTATCGACTTCGCTAATGCATTAACTGCCAATATGATCCGTGGGATATTGTATTTGCAATTTATTCCATCATTAATTAGTTTTCTTGGATTGGCAGGGATGGCAGCTGCCGGATTTATATTTGTCGCCGCTTCAAGCCTGATCTTCGGCCGAATCTACTGCTCTACCCTTTGTCCGTTGGGCACCATGCAGGATATCATAATCTGGCTGAACAGAAAATTCAGGAAAAAAAAGGTACTGAAAAAGCAAAGATCCTATCATGCTCTTAAATATACTGTTCTGTTTCTTGTGGGAATCTTATTCGTTTTCGGGCTCATTACTCCCTTATTATTTTTCGATCCATACAGCAATTTTGGAAGGATCATTGCAAATACCGTCAGACCAGTATATTTGTTCTTAAACAATCTGGGTGCCACCGCCTTAGAGTCAGTAGATGTTTATACTTTATACAGGGTAGAGCCAGGTGTAACACATTGGTTTTCTATTACATTTTCACTGCTGCTTTTGGTCCTTATCGTTTGGCTTTCAGTAAAGCACGCACGCCTTTTTTGCAATACGCTTTGTCCGCTTGGCGCCCTGCTGGGGCTTTTGTCCCGCTATTCACTTTTCAGGATCAGTCTGGAACAAAACCTTTGTACCTCCTGTGGAAAATGTTCGGCAGTTTGTAAAGCTGGTTGTATAGATATCAGCGAAAAAAAGGTAGACTTCAGTCAATGTGTGGGCTGTCTGAATTGCCTTACCTCCTGTCCGTCCAATGGGGTATTGTTTACCTTAAAAGGACGGAAGTCAGCCCCTGTAATTCAGGAATATGATCCCACCAGAAGAAATATTCTCTCGGCAGCACTCGCAGCCACTACAACAATGGCTGCCATGCCTTTATTGGCACTTCAGCAAAGGGGTGGTAGTAAAAAATGTAAATCTCCGCAGGAGGTAATTAGAAATTATCCGGTTTCTCCTCCCGGCTCTGTCAGCCTCAGGCATTTCAATGACAGCTGTACGGCATGCCATCTTTGTGTGAGCGCATGCCCCACACATGTAATAAAGCCTTCATTCTTAGAATACGGCCTGGCAGGTATCATGCAGCCGCGAATGGATTATCTCGCTAATTACTGCAATTTCGATTGCATTACCTGCTCCGAAGTTTGTCCTACAGGTGCTTTACAGCCACTCTCGATCGACGAAAAGCATGTATTACAGCTCGGTAAAGTAAATTTCATCAAATATAATTGCATCGTATATACCGAAGGTACTGACTGTGGGGCCTGCTCAGAACATTGTCCTACAAAGGCTGTGGATATGCGACCGTATATGGATAAGCTGTTTCTCCCTGTCGTAGACCCGGAAATCTGCGTTGGCTGTGGAGCCTGTGAATATGCGTGTCCAACGGATCCAAAATCTATCTATGTGGATGGTAACCCATTACATCTTGTTGCTGAAGTGCCACAGACTGAAAAGCTTGAACAGCCCGATCCTGAAGAGGATTTTCCTTTTTAAGTATTCTTCTTCAAGATAATACGAAATGTAGTATCCCGTTGTGGATATGAATGCCTGACAAATATTTTACCCTTGTGATAATCCCTGATGATTCTTTTTGACAAGGATAAGCCAAGTCCCCATCCCCGCTTTTTACTTGTATATCCCGGGTTAAAAATTGCCT
>JBDLIJ010000008.1:0-32278 GCA_039714935.1 Bacteroidota bacterium
AATTGGTTGAATTGGTTGAATTGGTTGAATTAGTTGAATTGGTTGAGTTGGTTGAATTGGTTGAGTTGGTTGAGTTGGTTGAATTGGGATGGGATGAGCCTGGTGCCATTTAACAGTCTAACCATTTAACCATTTCTTAAACCCCCTCACCTTCTCCCGTGCAACGACAATCTCTTCTTCGGTGGGCTTGTTCAGCTTAATTTTTAACCGGCTGTTAGAGTGGCTGATGATTTCGGCGATGGCATCGAGGGCAATCAGAAATTTCCTGTTCACCCGAAAAAAGCGGGCAGGGTCTACAAGGGCTTCTACCTGCTCCAGAGAATGATCCATGACATAGTGCCTGTCGTCAATGGTTTGTATGTATGATGCCTTGGCCATGCTGTAGAAACAGAGCATCTCCTCCACAGGGATAGAGCGGATGCGCTCTCCCACTTTTACCACAAACCTCGATTTATATTGCTTTGTTAACAGTTTCAGCACATGGTCGATATTTTGTATGGGCTGCGGAGGCATATCATTTTGCGTGCGTATGCGATGATATTTTTGGATGGCAGCCTCAAGCTCCTCCTGGTCGATAGGCTTGAGAAGGTAGTCGATGCTGTTTACCTTGAAGGCTTTCAGGGCATATTCGTCAAAGGCTGTGGTAAAGATCACAGGGCAGCCCACATGGGTTTGCTCAAAGATCTCAAAGCTTAATCCGTCAGCAAGCTGAATATCGAAAAAGGCGAGGTCAGGACTTTTATGCTCCCCAAACCACCTCACCGCTGAACTGATAGAGTCAAGCATATCCAGCACCTCCACATCAGGCATCACCTTTTGCACCATCCCCCGTAAACGGTCGGCAGCCAAAACTTCATCTTCTATGATAAGTACCTTCATGCCTTTACTTTATTAGTGGGATATTTACAACAAAATATCCATCAACCCCATCAGGGAAAGGTTCCTTTGATGCCCCGTTTACTTCAAACATACCATGACTGAGGTATTCATACCTCGACTTGATATTTGCCAGACCGTGTTTTTCCCATCCGCCGCTATCTTCTTTGAGTACACTACTTTTTTTCTGCAGATTGTTTTTCACCACAAGGTGACTGCTGCCATGTATTGAAATGTTTATTGCCAGTGGTTTTTCTGAAGATACAATATTATGTTTGATGGCATTTTCCACCAGCATCTGAATAGATAATGGAACGACCCTGAGCGTACTGTTTTCACGAATATCTGATGTAAGGCTAAGGTTATCTCCAAACCGTATCTTCATCAGGCTGATATAGTTCTCTATAAACTTCATCTCTGTGCCAAGTGGTACCACCTCACGATCTTTATGCTCCAGCACATATCGATAAATATCAGCCAGTTGTTTTACGAAGCGTGTTGCTTTTTCATCATCAGTGCCTATCAAACCCGTTAGCGTATTCAGGCTGTTAAACAGAAAATGCGGGTTCACCTGGTTTTTCAGCGATTCATATTGCAGAGCCAGCTTTTCGCGTTTCAGCGACTCTTCATTCTTTACGGCTTCACGCCAGGAATGGAAAAATTCATTGGTGTAAAGCACAAGTGCAATGATCAGTACCACTACCATCTCTACGATCATAATAAACTTACCACTTCCCATCCAATAGATGGAGAAATCGTTTCCCCACAAAGCAACCACCCATAGCCAGTTCACGACAATGATGATGATGGCAGATAAGAAGAACATGCTGAATATACTGAGCACAAATTTCCAACCCGGACTTAATGGTTTATTACGGAATATCTTTTCCAGGGATGGGTTTATTGAGAAGTTGCCAAACCATAAGCTTGCTCCTATCATGAAACAATAGAGTGTATTAATGTACAGGTTTCTCCAGCTCAGGTGATCGGAGGGTGAAAATAAAAGGGATATCACGGTCCCGATGAGCGTGACAGTGATGACCCCTTTAATATGCATTCTGATGTTTTTTTTCTTATTTGCCGACATCCTGATTCTTATAATTCGCAACCATCTGCGAGTTTATTATTTGTTTTACTTCCCCAGTTGGGTGAGATTGAAGTTTCCGGCTTGAAGGAGGCATACTTTTCCTGGGCGATCAGAAAATAAGGACAAGCAGCTTTTTTCCCTCCGCCATAAGCTTCCGGGGTGTGTAGAACATTCTGGCCTGTGAGAAAATATATTCGTGGGTTATCAGGATTGAATTCTTTGGCTGTTGAGAAACTTCCGGCCGCTTTTTGCGAGTATATCATGCCCCTGCCCATAATGTCTACCTGTATCCTGCCCTGGTAGATCCATCCCTGCAGGACTTCGATCTCCGAATTTTTCGGGCTGAGCTCACGAGCTTTTTCAAGAACAGCTTCTGCCTTATCCATGACTTTGTCGATATCCGCTTTTCCTTCACAGCTGAAAACCGATTCCAGGAGGCTAAAGGCTTCGTAATAATAAGGGAGCCATTTATCGCCTTCAGCTTCTCCAATGCGAGCAAAATTATCGGCTAAAGACTGAAAATCGGTAGCAGATTTTGCTTTTTCCAATTCCGTCAGGTTCTTTTTCATAGCCTGAAAGTACTTTTTGTTACCGGCAAAAGAAATTAATGTTGCCAGGATAATAACGCTTGTTAAAATGATCTTTTTCATAATGTTTAGATTTTAAAGTTAATAATTTATTGTTATTTCAAGTTTGTGTTCATGTGTTTGTGTTTCAAACGTGTTGCAAATATGCAGCGGGAGGGTGGCTGGAGAAAATTTTACTTACTGAACTGTCGGATTTTTGGGATGAACCGTAAAATTCCGGTATGAGGTTCGCGGTACGGGATGTGAGGAGTTGCAGATTTTCGATATCTGATAAAATATTAGATTTTGGATTGAATGATTTTTAATTTATTCAGGGTATCAGGTGTGACATTTTTCTTTTTTGGGTATTAATAAGTATATAAGCATTCAAATAATTCAAGCCCCAAGGGGGCTATTGATTTACGCACCTTTGGTGCTCAATAAGTGTAATTAAAGATTGAGTCTTTCTTTATGGTTGTCCCAATGCGAATGAATGGGAAAAAGACTTCCAGCCATTTATTTCTTAATTTTACAAAAAATAAACTTATGTCATCAACCAATGGAATGAAAATAGGGATTCTCACTGCCGGTGGGGATTGTCCGGGATTGAATGCTGCCATCCGCGGGGTGGGGAAAACCGCTATTGTGGAATACGGGATGCAGGTCTATGGCATTTCATCCGGCTTTCTTGGCCTGATAAATCAGGAATATAGTGAGCTGCAGGAAAGTGAGCTCTCCGGAATACTAACCCTGGGAGGCACCATCCTCGGCACTTCACGTGAGAAGCCTTATAAGGTCAGTAAAAACCAGTTCAACACGATAGATAAGCCTAAGCTGATACGAAAGCATTACGAGGAGATGGGACTGGATGCATTGGTTTGCATAGGAGGCAACGGTACACAACGTACAGCATCGAAGCTGGCAAAAGAAGGCCTGAACATCATCGGCCTCCCCAAGACCATCGACAATGATGTGTGGGGAACGGATATGACCTTTGGCTTTGACTCGGCCGTGATGATCGCTACCGATGCCATCGACAGGCTTCACAGCACTGCCAACTCACACAAACGCATCATGGTGATCGAGATCATGGGGCATCATGCAGGCTGGCTTGCCCTGTATTCAGGCATTGCCGGCGGTGGCGACGTGATCCTCCTCCCTGAGATCGAATATGATGAAAAAATAGTTGCCGGCTATCTGATGAAACGCGCACAAAACAAAAAGCCTTATTCTATTGTAGTGGTGGCAGAAGGTATCAGGCATAAAAAGGGCAAATCAGCTGCGCAGCATATCAGCGATATGATAGAAGAACAGACCGGCCTCGAGGCCAGACAAACCATATTGGGATATATCCAGCGGGGTGGCAGCCCGTCGCCCATGGACAGGTTGCTGGCAACACGCTATGGCGCATCTGCAGTGGAGATGATCAGCAAAAAAGAGTATGGTGTGATGGTGGCACTCAAAGGCAATGATATTGTAGGCGTGCCGCTTGATGAGGTGGAAGGCAAACTCAGGACCGTTCCTGAAGATCATCCGTTTATCCTTAATTCGAGGAAGATGGATGTTTGTTTTGGTGATGGGAAGAGATTATGATTAGGCGATTTTCGATTTTCGATTTTCGATTTTCGATTTTTGATTTTTGATTTTTGATTTTTGATGGGTGATGTTTCATTGCAGAGGTATTGCAGAGGTATTGCAGATGTCAGAATTGATGAACAAATTAATAAGATCATACTTTAGACTTTGCTGTAGTAACCGTTTTATGGAAAATGGCGACTAGTTGATTGCATTCATCCAATAAATGAACTTGAATTGATGGATCATTTGAAATGCTGGATTCATGAATGAGTTTCAAACTAATATGAGTTTCTCTCAATTCCTTTAAAACAATACTGGATTTATGTATAAAATCCTTTTTTGATTCTGCCCCTTGAGCTTCCCCGTAGTTTAATGCTGCACTTGTAGCTGAACGGATTATTTGTGCTGAAATATTTTGTGATAAAAGACTATTATCTAATGTTTTTATTAGTTGATTTATTTCAACGGTTAGCTCAATCAGCCTGGTTTCAATTTTTTGTCTCATGTTTCCATCTTTTGTATATCTATTAATACCCAAAAGTGAAAAATGTCACACCTTAAAATCAAAATAACTGAAATAAACCCCAATTTTGAACCTAAAATCTAAAATAAATCCCCAATCAAACACCTGCTATGCAAAATCCTATGAAATATCGAAAATCGAAAATCGAATATCGAAAATCGCCTAATCTCTCAGATGCAGGTCTAATTCAAAGCCCGGCAACTCCATAGTAACAGTCGGGATAAGCAGTAAAAAACCGAGGATCAATAAAATGACCATCAGTGGTGTGATCCACTTTACCCACTTATCATAAGGAATTTTTGCAACACCCAAAACACCCATCAGGACTCCTGAGGTAGGGGTGATCATATTGGTAAACCCGTCGCCAAACTGGAAAGCCATCACGGTTGCCTGTCGCGATAATCCGATGAGGTCGGAGAAGGGAGCCATGATGGGCATGGTAATGGCCGCTTTAGCAGAACCTGACGGAATGAGTATATTGATGATATTCTGAATGACATACATGATGCCTATCGAGGCAACTTCGCCTACATCGTTCATGCCCTGGGAGAGGCTGTACAATATGGTGCTGATGATCTTCCCGTCTTCGAGGATCACAATGATGCCCCCGGCCAGGCCAACAATGACAGCCGCTGATAATATGTCTTTCATCCCTTCAAGGAAAAGCTGTGTGATGTGGTTCGGACTATAATTCATGGCGATACCTGAAAGGATGCCCATGGCAAAGAAGAGGGTGGCGATCTCCATGATATACCATTGATATCCCATCACACCAACTATCAGGAAATAGATGGTGAACATCAGCAGATTGAGGACGAAGAAATGTACGGATCTTCTAAGGGCTAAAATTCCCGTTATGGCAAAGAGGATGGACCCAGCCGGAACCATCATCAGGTAAACAGGTGGGTAATCCCCTACTTTCATCGGGCTGTATTGATATTTCCATGAAAATATGCCCAGTGCAACCAGGAGCAGCCCGTAGGTGATCCATGCTGACAGGGGGGTATGATACTTTACTTTTTCTGCATCTGTTGCATGCTCTTTGCGCCAGTATGCATCTTCTTCGTAGACGTAAGACGATTCGGGGTTTTTTTTCACTTTTCGCGCCCAGCGTAATATGTAGAAGATACCGACAAAGTTGAGAATGATCCAGCATACCAAACGATATTCAATACCTGAGAACAAGGGTAATTCAGCAATACCCTGTGCAATACCTATGGTGAACGGATTAAGTATAGCCCCGGCAAAGCCAAGCCCGGCAGCAACAAATACCAGTCCTACGCCGGTAATGGAGTCATAGCCCATAGAAATGGACAGTGGCACCAGGATGATGATGAAGGCGATCGTTTCTTCGCTCATGCCAAATACGGCTCCGAAAACAGAAAACATCAGCATGATCAGGGTCATCACGATATTGTCGACACCAATCCTTCTCATGAGTTTATTTTTTTCCAGCCGCCTGGTAAACTTCAGAAAAGAAAAAATCCCTACATCGATGCTTTTACTTTCATTCATGATCCAGAAGGCGCCCCCGATCATGAAAATAAACACGATGATACCTGATTGTCTTTCAAAACCCTTAAACAGAGCACCAAAAACTTCCCAGGTCTGAGGTTTGCTTTCAACCTGATTGAAAACCATCTCCGTGACCTCTTTACCATCTTTTATGCTGACCACTTCTTCATATATCCCGCCCGGGATTACCCATGACAGTACAGCCGCTATGATGATGGTATAAAATATGATCACATAGGTATGTGGGAATTTGAGTTTTTTCTTCATCTGCTGCTGCGCTTGCTATAAGGGATTAAAACAGTTCATCGTATTTTGTCCAGAGGTAGTCGCCGAGTTTCCAGGCCGTGTTCACTACCTGATCGCCCCACTTCATAGTGTATCCTGTCAAAAATTCAATGGTTTTTTCCGGATCCTTTTTATAGTATTTGAGGGCTTCTTTTTCCACCCCTTCCTGATTGCTGAAGAGTTCTTTTTGCATGGGGGCCCAGACGTCGTTCACATCGTGTCTCATGTCGCCCCAACGCTGCGCAGTGAGCGTGCCCAGGCGGTTAAAGGCCCACCAGGCCGATTCAGCAGTATATCCGTAAGGCCTGCCGGGTGTTTTGTAGGATTCGGGGAGGTCGGTAGCGCAACAATATACGGGGATGTATATCGATGAGGCCACATTATCCTGTGCCAGCCATACCACACCGCCTATTTCATCAGGCAGCCAGTCGCGGCACTGTATGATGGTAGCATACATAGTGTACCAGCGGGCGATGGTACGTTCACCCAGCCATCCCCAGCCACCGTTGATCTTAAATACCTTATTCATATCGTAAGGCATAAACGGATTGGCCAGCGGAGAAATCACAGTACGCCCCGAATCATCTGTAACAGTGATGTCTTTCACGAAATTAAAAGGGGTTCCTTCATAGTAATCTTTGAACATGGTCACCAGATCATCCAGTGACAGTGGCTTGTCGGGTTTCACGGAAAAGGGGAAGTTCTCCGCATTCGGATCCAGGTGCAATGAGGGCGCAGCAAGGTCAAATACCCTCCATTCCCGCCTTCGTGCTGCCAGGGATGTCCTGCTGTGTGGTGCATACGCATAGCAGAACTGAAAATCTTCCTTTGAAGTACACCATCCTGAATCCAGGGCCATGTCATAAATATTTTCAGAGGCCATATAGTAGTCAGGGTCGTTCAGGTCAATATGCTTTATTGTGCTGGCATTGGCGTTTACGGAGATATGATCGTCAGGCACCCTCTGGGCTACCCAAATAGCACCCGTATTCCCTTTTCCGGGGCCAACGATCTCAAAGTGCCATACTTCTTTTTTGTCTGCAATGGTCAGGCATTCGCCGGCATCATTCCATCCGTACTTCTTTGTCAGCTTATCAGCCATGACGATGGCCTGTCTTGCTGTTGAACATCGTTCAAGCATAAGCTGACACAGTCGCTGGCAGTCTATAAGGCATTCATCGGACTGCAGCACGCTTCTGCCCCCAAATGTTGACTCGCCCATAGCAAGCTGCTGGTCGTTCATACAGGGGTAAGCCGTATTGATATATCCGAATGTTGATGCCAGCTGTGGGATCTGTCCGATCTCAACATGGGCATAAGATGGCATTGACAGTGTATCGCAAGCCTTTCTTTTATACATGGGTACCGTTTCCCCTTTGCCATGTGTTGCTGACGGCACAACATCCATCCATGAACGTGTACGGTGGCTGTCATCGGTATGCGAGGTGATTACAGAGCCATCGGCACTGGCCTGCTTGCCCACGGTAATGCTTGTGCATTCATCCGGGTCGCTTGAAGGGCTTCGCGGATCAGTTTGTGATAAGGCAGAGAATGTAATAAGAGCAAGCAAAGAGCTTATCAAGAATCTGTGTGCTGAAATAGTATGAATATTCATGTTTATGAAGTTTGTTTTTTAAAAGAGTGAACTAAAATAGGAAAATATCGCCTGATGTTGATAAAAGGTTTTCAGAATGTTTGAAACGGAGGCCGACATTTCATTTCCCTGCATGAAATATATTAACTTTGTAGCGTATTACCTAACCTCAACATCTTTACATGAGCGAACAAATCAAGCATGAATGCGGTATTGCGTTGGTACGATTATTAAAACCGCTTGAATATTACCTTTCTAAGTATGGCACGCCTCTGTACGGATTAAATAAGCTGCACCTGATGATGCAAAAGCAGCATAACAGGGGGCAGGATGGTGCAGGCGTTGCCTGCCTGAAATTTGATCTCGATCCGGGCCACGAGTATATTAACAGAATACGGTCAAATTCTGTTACCCCCATACAGGATATCTTTAAGAAAATTCATAAGCCATATGCCAAGCTTGGCATCCGAAAGCCGGAAAGTGTAAATGATGTGCAATGGCTGAAGCAGCACATGGAGTTTTCCGGTGAACTTTTTATGGGGCATCTCCGTTACGGAACCTTTGGAGCAAATAAATTGGAGAACCTGCAGCCGATGATCCGTTTCAATAACTGGATGACAAAGACCCTTGTGCTGGCGGGGAACTTCAATATGACCAACGTGGATGAACTGTTTAACCTGCTGATTGACCTTGGCCAGTATCCTGTTGAAACGTCTGATACGATCACCATCATGGAAAAGATCGGTCATTTTCTCGATCAGGAAAATGAAACGCTGTACCAGCAATTTAAGAAGGATGGCCTCGAGAAGCGTGAGATTTCGCCACGCATTGCCAGGAACCTGGATGTTCATCAGATACTTAGCAATTCAAGCAAGTCATGGGATGGTGGTTATGCCATTTCCGGCATGCTGGGCCATGGTGACGCCTTCCTCCTCCGCGATCCGGCCGGAATAAGGCCTGCTTTTTATTACCACGATGATGAGGTGATCGTGGCGGCTTCCGAGAGGCCGGTAATACAGACTACTTTTGATGTTTCGGAAGATAATGTCAGTGAGCTTAAACCCGGTCATGCGTTGATCATCAAAAGGGATGGGACGTTTGTCGAGAAGATGATCAATGAACCTCTGGAGAAAAAAGCCTGTTCCTTTGAACGTATCTATTTTTCGCGCGGAACAGATTCCGATATATATAAGGAAAGGAAAAACCTGGGAAGGGCACTTATCCCGGCTGTTATGGATGCCATACAAAATGACCTCGGGCACGCTGTATTTTCCTATATACCCAATACCGCTTCTTCTGCTTTCAGGGGTATGGTAAATGAGCTGCATAATCATTGTGACAGGGTCAAGCAGGAAGAGATCAGTAAGATTGATCCCAGGAAGGAGCCCGAAAAGCTGAAAGAGATCCTTTCTATCCGCCCCCGCGTTGAAAATATAGCTGTAAAAGATGTAAAGCTGAGAACCTTTATCACCCAGGACAGCCAGCGTGATGACCTGGTAGGACATGTTTATGATATTACCTATGGGGTGATCAGGCCCGGAGTGGACAATCTGGTGGTGATTGATGATTCTATTGTCAGGGGCACTACCCTTAAGCAAAGTATCATCAGGATCCTTGCACGCCTGAAACCTAAAAAAATCATTATTGCATCATCTGCACCTCAGATCCGTTATCCTGATTGTTATGGTATTGATATGGCCAGGCTGGGCGACTTCATTGCTTTTAAGGCTGCCATTGCCTTATTAAAAGACAGCGGGCAGGAACATATTATCAATGAGGTGTATAATAAGGCCAAAGCCCAGCAAAATCTGCCTAAGGAAGAAATTGAAAACCAGGTGAAGGCAATCTATAAACCATTTAGTGCCGAACAGATATCCGATAAAATTGCCGAGCTGCTTAAGCCACAAGGGCTTGAGCCGGGCTTAAAAATCATTTACCAGAGCATTGAAGACCTGCACAAGGCCATTCCTGAGCATACTGGCGACTGGTATTTCACGGGTAATTATCCTACTCCTGGTGGAAACAAAGTGGCAAACCTCTCATTTATTCACTATATCGAGGGGTCAAACAAAAGAGCGTACTAGGCCTTAAAGGCATCTGCAATTTCTCCGGCGAGTTTAACAAAGTCTTCTGTAGACATCTTGACCGGGGCTTTCTTAAAGTCTATATCATAAACACTGTTGATGGGAACCAGATGTATGTGGGCATGTGGCACTTCTAAGCCCAGCACGCTCATGCCCATGCGTTTACAGGGGACCACCTTTTCGATGGCCAGGCCTACTTTTTTAGAAAACTTAATCATATCGCCCAGTAATGCATCATCAAGGTCGAAAATATAATCTGTTTCTTGCTTTGGAACCACCAGCGTATGCCCCCTGGCAAGTGGCCTTATGTCGAGAAATGCGAAAAACTGATCATCTTCTGCCACTTTGTAAGAGGGAATCTCCCCGAGAATGATCTTGCTGAAAATGCTTGACATAGCTACAAGTTTTAATAAAAAAAAGATACTGCCTGAATACAGCAAACAGGCAGTATCAAAGATACACAAATATATAACGCCTAAAATGTGTTCAAATCGGGTGGGCGCATGAGGCCGAACCATTTCAGCACTCTTTCGCCCTCATCAGTGTTTACGTGAATAAGGTATACTCCACCTGACACCTGAATGCCTGCAAAGTTCTTGATATCCCAGTCTACGTATGTTTTCTCCGAATCTTTGGTGTACTGTCGTACAAGGGTTCCGTTAATATTATAGATGGTGATTGTTGCCCTTTGTGGAAGATTGGTGATCTTAACCCTGCTGTCGAGTGGATTTCTTTCATAACTATTGTATGCATAGTATGGGTTAGGCACAACATTGATCAGATCAAGGTCTGTTTCGGCTTTCACCTCATTATAATTGATCGTTGATACACCTTCGGTATTAAATGTAAATACCGGATAATAATTATTCAAAGCATTCTCATCCCAATATTCGCCTGCCGGCGGAGTACTGTGGAAACGTTGATAGGGTTTTGATAGCCTGATGCTGAGTTTCCAGTCATTACCTTCCGGCAGCCATTCTTCATCTGCCACCGATAAAGGCATTCCGACGTACATCATTGTTGAAAAGAGAATGGGCTTATATACACCCGGAGGTAATGGTGAGGGCTGCAATGTATCATAAAGATGCGGGGCCTGGTGAAAATATGCACAAGCGTCATATGCCGGAAAATTATAAACCAGTGTTTGTCCGGAAGTTGTAAACGTGAGGGTTTTATGATTCAGAATATAAACATAGTGCATGCCTCCAAAGAGTGGATTCCCCATGAAGTCGTAGGTGTTCGGTGTTGGATTGAAGATCATATCCCTGCCATTTTCGCCGGCAAGAAAGGAGTTCTCCCCAAAAATAACATTCAACCGCTCACCCGTTTCTACATTGATCACATAACCAGGGAACCATCCAAACCCGGTTTCTGAAATATAGTTAGGGTCGTCAGGATTATTGCTGGGGCCACTTCCCGGGAGAGCTGTGTTGCCAAATTTATCAACCGATTGCCCGGCACGTTTCTCAAAACGATCAACGCCTCCCTGTGAAAGTATCTCATCATCACACATTTCAATAATCATTGACCTGGTCCATAGGCTCTTATCATGTGTCATCACAATATCTACGCTGGCCAGATCACTCATTCTTGCCTGCTGTTTCGAGAGGCTGTTCAGCACCGGGCCGACGGGGCTCTGGTTATGATGTGCACATAGAATATATGGTGCCCAGGTCCCCTCTGCGATCTTTTCGTAAGTTTCTTCAGGGTCGAAGGAGTTGCTTGGCATATTCCAGTCATTGTTATTAGGGTCATCCTGATCAGTATAGGTGCCGGAGCGGATCCAGTTTGAACTGCTGGCAGGTATGTTATTATCCATTACACCATCCATCCATCTGTGCGAGCTGTCTGTATATGCCACATATGATATCAGCATGCCATTATTACTGGACAGGCTGTCGCCCGGGTACATGGGTTGCCTGATTTGCAGAGAGATTCCAAGATCCAGAAACAGTTCCTCGTAATTACTGTTGATCTCTGTGTTGGAGTAATAGATTTCTCCATCGTGCAGATTGCTAAGCCGCCAGTAAGCCGAATCTATTTCAAGGCTGTCGGATGCATCGGCAACGACATTAATAAATTCGACCATATATTCTGCACTGCTTACATTGAGGGGATCGATAACTTTTACATTCAACGGCCCCATGCCTTGCTGGTATTTTGCCTGGTAAGCGACCGGGTAGTCAGGACTTCCCATCATGTTCAGGGAGTCGGCAGGAGGTTTGCTCATGATCAGGTCGATAGTTTCTTCTGACAGTTCAATGATCATCCCTCCATTGCCGTTTCCCTGAATCCTTGTGATTTCGGGCCCCTGCCCATAACCGGCATTCAAAACTGTACCGTTGACGGTAGGGTGTGGTATTGCGGTATAGGTGCGGATATTTCTGCGCCCGGCCAGATATGGCTTTTTCTGTCCGAAAAGGCCACCCAGCACGCCAGGTTCCTGGCTATAGGCCATATATTCGTTATAGGCATAGGCAACAGCGATATAATAATACTGTTTGAAGTTTGTCAATTGCCTGTTTGTCGTTCCAAAAGCATCTTCAGTGATATTGAATGAATGGCGAATTCCATTATCTCCTCCTTCAACCATTATGGTAGGCACATTACCTTGTATATTTTTATCATATTCATAGTTTACGAGTGTTGTAATATTATTGTTAATATCGAATTGGGCAACCAGCCTTACCAGGTCAGGATTGTCCTTACTATCGAGTGTGACGGTCGCATCTTTAATTTGATAGATCTGATATCCTTCAAAGCGGTACAGCGAGTCACTTCTCTGGCTTGAATCGGCCGGATGGGGTTGAGTAATCGTATTATCGTATTCAAAGTATTGTTCCAGATAATTATTTGAAATGTTGGAGTTAGACAGGTATAATATCAATTCCTTGTCGAGTTCCACGATACTGAGGTCAGGTGCATCGGGGCCATCCAGGACCTTAAAGCAGTTATCGAATAGTTTCTGGCATTTATCATCTACTATTCTGAGCAGTTCAACGGATGCCCACGGACCACCTGAGCCTGCCCTGGCCCAGGGAATTCCTACAGTGATATAATTCACAGCTCCCGGTTCCAGCGTGAATGGTCCTGCTGATTGCATAAACCGCCGGTCGAAGGGATTATTGTCAGCTGTTTCTTCTGTCCAGTATAGTCCATTCTGGTTATATCCGCCATTGGGCGGAATTCCTCTTGTGCCCCAGTTACAGGGATCGGAATCACCCGGGAACATAAAATCGCACTCTGGTCCCACGGCACCGGAATTTACATGTGCATTTCCTCCATACAGCATGCGTGTGTTATCCCTCCAGAACCCCCGCAGGTAATTATAATACTCAGGAGCTATCTGGGGGTCTCCCTGAGAACCGTTATCATTATTATGATAAACAAAGCGTCGCATGCCAAAGCGCTCATCGTCAACGATATGATTGCCAAAATTTACTCCATTGATAGCCATCTGGTCCCATTCATAAGGGGAATTCATGATGGCACAGTTACCGTTAAATGAAGGATTGTCTCTGCCATCAGGGTCGATATAGGGGCCCTGAAAAAAGTCAACACCAATAGCGGGGGGCTGGTTTCCGTATGCTTCAGATTGTGAGCTGCCATCCTCTGATGTTCCATTATAACAGTATCCCAGGCCTCTGGCCACATCACAGCCTACATAATCATCATCGGAAAACCCAAGGTCGGTGTCTACCCAGGGGCTGAAATATGTTCCTGTAAGGGTAAAGCTTGAGCGGTTGATGATTTCGTATGAATAAAATGACATATTATTGATCTCGTCATTGGTGGCAAAAGCAAAAGCCTGTGCCCGGATCTCAAATCCTATGGAGGCTCCCTGCGTTTCCGAGTGAAAGTTTCCCTTGTCATTAAAGATCCACCAGAGGGTTTGATCACCTTTTAGTACCTGGTCTACCAGGATGCTCCCATGAACACTACCTATCATGCTTTCTTCCATCGTTTGTTGTGGCACATAATTAGGGTCGCCGGCATAATTAAGCGGGCATAATTCGTTAGTAATATCGTAATAGGGGTAATCGCCTTGCTCGGGGTTATAATCCCCATCGCCATCAATATCGCGGAAGGGTGCTAAATAATAACTTTGGTTTTTGGAGGGGTCGCCATGGGCAGGATAGTCAAGAAAGGATTGCGGGATAGCGTAGTCAGGGTACTCTTCATTTCTGTTTTCACTATTCCACCAACCAATATATTCATCAACTTCCTCCCTGGTCATCACGAAGTGTTTGTCGTAGGTAGCACAGCTTATTTCGTCAACAGAAGCTGTGCCGTCAATGCTCAGGGGACCGGGCCAATAGTCATTTCCGCTCTGCCTGAATCGTACTGCGGCCAGTTTAAGCTGGTCATTGATATCCAGACCACCGATCCAGAGTGATCCGGAAAACATTGATGTGGCCTGTCCGTTGGCCGGGATATAGTATTGTGAAAAATCATGCAGATCCCACCACATATCACCTCCGGTATTTATTCTCGCCCTTACATTGTTGATGTTCAGGTAGCGGTACCCTGAAGCGGCAGCACAGCCGGCAGCAGTGGCTTTTACTTCAGGTGCCGGGGAGGATTTATTGCTGCTTCCTCCTCTGTATTTGTCTGCATAGCTGTTTTGTGAAAGGATGATTAATAATGAAATAACGAGTGCATGGGGTAGGCGTTTTTTCATGCTGCTAGTGGTTTTGGTTTGAATAATTGTGCAAAAGGAGCTTATAGGCCAGGCATGTGCATGCCTTTACACTAAAGCATCCTTTAAGTCAAAATCAAACAAAAATTATAACAAAACATGAGGGAAATCAATAGCAAATAAGATTTCGGTTGAACCAACTCAGTTATCGGTTTCAAAAAAAAAGTATCCGGAAATTATTGTTAGAATCTCAGCCCCCGTACCCCGCACCTTATCTTGAAATCTCAATGATCTCAAATACCACTTTGCCAGCCGGAACCTGGATCTCTGCAGTATCACCAACCACTTTACCGAGCAGTCCTTTGGCAATGGGAGATGTTACTGAGATCTTTCCTGCTTTCAGATCGGCTTCATTTTCCGGCACCAGGGTGTATGACATGGTTTTATTATTCTTCAGGTTTTTGAGCTTTACCACCGAAAGGATAAGCACTTTAGATGTATCCATTTTAGATTCATCTATAATACGGGCATTTCTGATCTCTTTCTGCAATTTTGATATTTGCAGTTCGAGCAGGCCCTGTGCATTTTTGGCTGCATCATATTCGGCATTTTCCGACAGATCGCCTTTGTCGCGTGCTTCTGCAATCTGTCTAGAAATATCAGGTCGTTGTACTGATTCAAGGTTTTCAAGTTCATCTTTCAGTTTCTGAAAGCCTTCCTCGGTATAATATTTTACTTCAGCCATTGAAATGTTTTAGCAGTTGATAAAGCGTAAAAGACCCTCGCAAGGGTCTTTTACAATATATTAATTTTATAAAATCTGAATTAAGGGTCTGGCCTAAAATACCAGGCGAACTCCGATACTATGTGTTCCTGCGAAAGGATCGGTTTCCCTGTAAGAGTAATCAATGCCAATCGATGAACCTTTTTCTTTGTTCGTAGGAACAGAAACAGTTAAGCCCACACTTGGTCCGGTAAAAACAGTCGTACGATCTGCTTTATCAAAGATTCCTTCTTCGTATGTATATCCGGTACGAATCATCAGATATGACCTGAAAGCATATTCGGCACCAACGATGATCTGGTCTTTTCCAAATGAATTTGACCTGAAATTCCCTGCCAGGGATATTCTGTTCCAATCGCCGATATAGAAATCATATGAGGCACCAATATCAAGCGCAGTTGGAAGCTCGAAGGATTCTGATGGTGTACTCATTGAAAAAGCATTTGCCTGTTCAGGGAAGAATGCTTTACGCAGTAAACCATCGCCTGAGAATTTCATCCTGGGGCCAATATTTTTCAGGGCAATACCAAATTTGATCTGCTCTTTTTCACCGGTTACATATTGTATACCTGCATCGATAGCAATACCCTGAGCGCTGACATCAGCAATTGATTCGGAGATTATCTTGACATTGATACCTCCATAGATGCTGTTCGAGAAAGCTTTTGAGTACGCAAGCGCGATGTTCATCAGGTTTGGCTTAAAGGTTCCCTTTCCACCCTCTGGTAAATCAGTTGTTGTGACATCGATTTCACCAAAACTCATAGAAACTACATTCAAGCCAAGCACGCCGGCATCACCTACCCTTTGTGAAAATCCAAACGCAAACATGTTAATGCCCGAACCTTTCAGGTATGTGGTATGAGAGAAGATCATCTCCGTCCTTTTGGTAAATGCAAGGCCTGCAACATTAATAAACATAGACTCAAGCCCATTCACACTGGCTGTTGATACACTTCCCCAGCCTGAGCTTCTGGCCCAGGGATTGATTAACAACTCCGTGGCACCAGCCTGGCCGGAACGATCTTTGTTTCCAGCAAAAACACTGCTGTCCGGAATGATCAACATACTGATTATGACGAGTGCAATTAAGTATTTATAAAAACTCTTCATACTTATTGTATTTAATGTTATTAATTTCATTTTCTCAAACATAGCATTAGAAAGTATTAAGATCAGGTGGACGTAAGATACCGAACCATTTCAGTACTTTCTCACCAACGTCTGTTTTAACATGTATAATATAGATACCACCGGCAATCGGAATACCTGCAAAGTTCTTCAGGTCCCAGTCGATATAGGTATCCTGAGAATCTTTTGTCAGTTGACGTACGAGTGTTCCGCTTATATTATAAATAGTAACGGTACATGATTGTGGCAGGTTAATGATCTTGATCCTGTTATCCAGAGCATTATTCTCATAGCTGTTATAAGCGTAATATGGATTAGGAACTACATTGATCCTGTCAAGGTCACTTTCTGCCTTGGTAGCGCTATATTCCGTTGTAGCTACATTTTCAGTTTTAAAGTTATATTCCGGCCAGTAGTCTTCAGTTCTATCATAGTGTGCTGAATCGGGTGCCGTCGAATGATACCTTTTATATGGTTTTGACATCCTGACACTCAAAGTCCAGTCATTCCCTTCAGGCAGCCATGGCCTGTCCTGTACAGAAAGAGGTAGCCCAACCCACATAATTGTCGACCAGATAATTGGATTATAAACAGCTGGTATCAGGATGGGATACAAGTTTGGTGCATTGTAGTGATAAGCACATCCATCATAAGCAGGGAAATTATAATTCAGGGTTGTTGCTCCTGAAGTAAAGACCTTGTTCTTTGCATTGATGATATAAACGTAGTGCATACCACCAAATAATGGATATCCGAAGTAGTCGTATACATTTGACGTTGGGTTGAAGAGCATATCACGTCCGTTTTCTCCAACGAGATAAGAATTCTCACCAAACATGATATTGAGCCTTTCGCCGGTTTCAATATTGATTGCATAACCGGGGAACCAGCCAAAGCCTGTTTCAGAGAGATAGTTTGGATCATCAGGATTTGAGCTTGCTCCGCTGCCTTCTGCTGCAGGAACGCCATTTTTATCAACTGACTGTGCTGCCCTGACATCAAAACGCTCAACACCGCCCTGTGCAAGATCTTCGTCAGCACACATTTCGATGACCATGGATCTTGACCATTTGGATTTATCAGCAGTCAGCACAATATCAATACTTGCAACATCAGATATGGGACTCTGAGTCTTTGAAAGGTTGTTGAAAGCAGGTCCCACATCACTCTGGTTACCATGAGCGGCCATTACGTATGGAGTCCATGTGCCAAGTGCAATCTTTTCGTATACAGCTTCAGGGTCTACCGGGTGAGGCATATTCCAGTCATTGTAATCCGTATTCCCCTGATCCTGATATGTTCCTGCACGAATCCAGTTTGAAGGACTTGAAGGCAGGTCATTATCCATAACTCCACTAACCCACCTTTGTGAGCTGTCGGCATATGATACCCAGGAGGCAAGTAAGCCATTATTTACTGCGAGGCTGTCGCCCGGGAAACCAGGCTGATCGATCTGCACTGAAAGTCCAAGATCAAGAAATAGCTGCTCATAATTATAATGGATGCTCTTATCTGCTTCATAAACTTCACCTGTAAGGGTGTTGGTAAGTGTCCACATGGCCGTATCGATCTCTACAGTATCACCGTTATTATATGCAACATGAGTGAACTCCAGTTTGTATTCTGCGTTGATCACGTTCAGCGGATCAACAACTTTAACATTGACTGGTCCCATACCATATTTATATACGGCTTCGTAGGCAATAGGATAGTCGGGATTTCCCATTAGATTTATTGAATCGGCAGGGGGCTTGCTCAAGATCTCAGCAACTGTTTCGTCGCTAAGGTCGATGATGGTCCCTCCATTACCATTACCATTGATCCTGGTGATCTGAGGTCCTTCTCCGTAAACGGAATTCAATACCGTTCCATTCACAGTAGGATGAGGAATTGCAGTATATGTTTTGATATTCCTACGTCCGGCGAGATAAGGCTTTTTCTGTCCAAGCAGGCCATTCAGCACGGCCGGCTCCTGACTGTAAGGCATATACTCGTTATAGGCATAAGAAACGACCGTATAATAGTATTGTTTGAAGTTGGTAAGTGAACGGTTTGTTGTTCCGAACTCATCTTCTTTGATTCTGAATGAATGGACAATGCCATTATCCCCACCTTCAACTTCCACAACAGGCACATTACCTCCGATTGCTTTATCGAAATAGTAGTTCACCAGCGATGTCACCCCGTTTTTGATATCAAACTGGGCTACCAGCCTGATAAGGTCAGCATTATCTTTACTTTCCAGTGTAACGGTAGGATCGCTGAGCTGATAGATCTGATAACCTTCAAAAACATAATTTGAATCTGAGCGCTCACCTGTTTCCGTACCCGGTAATGGCTGTGTGATTGTGTTATCGTACTCACTGTATCCCTCGAGGTAGTTATTGTTGCTTTTAGGGTTCGTGATATAAACGATAAGTTCCTGGTCGAGCTCAACAAAGCTCAGGTCCGGAGCATCCGGGCCATCAAGTACTTTAAAACAGTTATCAAACAGTTTCTGGCATTTATCATCAACTACACGAAGTAATTCAACTGATGCCCAGGGGCCGCCGGATGTGGCACGCGCCCAGGGTATTCCTACTGTAATATAGTTAACGGCACCGGGTTTAAGTTCGAATGGCCCTGCCGACTGCATAAACCGCCTGTCGTCAGGGTTATTATCAGCAGTTTCTTCTGTCCAGTAGTATCCACTCTGGTTAAAACCTCCATTTGGTGGTGCACCCTGTGTACCCCAGTTACATGGATCAGAATCACCGGGAAATACAAAGTCGCAGTCAGGACCCACAGTAGGTGAGTTGATATGGCCGTTTCCGCCATAGCGGAAGTGTGTATTATCTTTCCAGAATCCTCGGAGATAGTTGTAATATTCAGGAGCAATACTCGGGTCACCCTGGGCACCTCCTGCATTGTTGTGATATGTAAAACGACGCATACCAAAGCGTTCATCATCCACGATGTCGTTTCCGAAGTTCACACCATTGATCGCCATCGGATCCCATTCGTAAGGTGAATTCAGCAATGAACAATCGCCTGTAAATTTCGGGTTGTCGCGTTCATCAGGATCGATATACGGTCCCTGGAAGAAGTCAACACCAATGGCTGGTGGCTGGTCGCCATAAGCTTCAGGCTCACCGGAGCCATCAACAGACACACCGTTGTAGCAATATCCCAATCCCCTGCCAACATCGCAGCCTACATAGTCATCCCATGCATATCCAAGATCGGTATCAATCCAGGGGCAGAAATATGTTCCGGTAAGCGTAAATGTTGAACGGTTGATGATCTCATAGGTGTAAAATGTCATGTTGTTGATCTCATCGTTGGTAGCAAATCCAAATGCCTGTGCACGGATCTCCAGACCAATGGAGGCACCCTGTGTTTCAGAGTGGAAGTTTCCTTTATCATTGAAAACCCACCACAGCGTCTGGTCGCCTTTCAGCACCTGGTCAACGAGGATACTACCCTGGACAGTACCCACCATCACTTCTTCCATGGTTGGCTGAGGTACGTAATTCGGGTCGCCGGCATAGTTCAGCGGGCACAGTTCGTTAGTAATATCATAATATGGATAATCACCCTGGTTGGGGTTATAGTCACCATCGCCATCCGTATCACGGAAAGGAGCAAGATAATAGCTCTGATCTTTTGACACATCACCATGAGCAGGATATTCCAGGATAGACTGTGGAATGCTGTAATCAGGAAACTCCCCTGCTCTGTCTTCACTGTTCCACCAATTGCGGTAATCATCAATCTCTTTACGGGTGATCAGGGTATGCTTATCGTACTTTGCACAGGTGGCTTCGTCAACGGAAGCACTTCCTGTGATGGTGAGGGGCCCTGGCCAGTAGTCGTTTCCTGACTGGCGGTATCTCACTGCGGCAAGCTTCAGCTGGTTATTGATGTCAAGCCCGCCAATCCACAATGAACTGGAAAACATTGACGTGGCCGTTCCTCCTTTAGGGATGAAATACTGGGCACCGATTCCACCAGGAAGGTCCCACCACATGTCACCGCCTGTATTGATCCTGGCACGAACATTATTGACGTCAATATAACGAAAGCTGGAAGCTGCCGCGCAGCTTGCAGTTGTTGCCTTGATCGTCATCGTACTTTTATTTCCATGCTTGTATTCTTCTGCATACGCGCCCTGAACAAGCAATATGCAGAGTAAAGCAATAGATAAATGGCGAAATATATTTTTCATGATTGCTGTATTATTTTTAGTTTTCATTTTATAGGCGTTCATCCTGTAATACTTGTCTTAGAAGTTAAATATCACACCAAAACGAATCGTTCTTGGACTGCTGTAATTCCACGGACGGTTAGCAAATATGGCGTAGAGGTCTTGGTACGACTGTGGATCAAGTTGTTCATTGATCTCTCTCTGCCATTCTGGTGCAGCAAGATAGCCATCATCATCAGGGTTACCTGTAGCAGGATATACGTTGATGACGTTTTTATTATTCAGGACATTATTGATCGAAAAGTAAATATTCAGGTTACCTGGTTTCTGGTTTTCGCCACTACCCAGTGTAAGCGGAATATCTTTATCAACACGAACATCCATGCGGAACTGCCAGGGCAGGCGTGATCCGTAGTATGTACCCTGCAGCAGTCGTGTACCGCCACTAAGCAGGCTTGTAATATTACGTGATCTTGTGTAAGGAGTACCTGAACCACCTGTCATGGTAAGAGACAATCCGGTATTGCTTAATACATTTATCGGAGCTTTACCTTTCTTTTCTCTATTGATCTTTGGTCCGTTATAGTCAGCACCACTGCCATACCTGTAGTCGAGGTAGAGGTTGAAGTTATGACGACGGTCCCAGGCAAGCGGGAAGGTTGTCCTCAGGTTAGGAAGACCGGATGCAACGAGTGCTGCTGCGGTAGTGGTACTTGATCCGGTACCATTGGCAAACTGCAGTGTATAGTATGCTTTAACCCTTGCATTACCTGTTCTGCGAAGGTCATACTCAACGGTTAAACCTTTTGTTGTTCCAAAATCTATATTGTTAAAAGATGTATAATCTTTTGGATAGGCACCGTTATAGCGATAGATCTGGATATCATCTCTCATCTCCCTGTAGAAAGCAAGAATTTTCATGGAAGAGGTAGGAGACAGCTTCTGCTGGAATCCAAGTTCATAGTCAATGGTTTTGGTGGGCTTCAGGTTCGGGTTGTTGATGGTCCCACCAATATTATCGAAGAAATAATATACCCTTGGATCAGAACGGAGGCCTGTTGTGGGGCGCTGGGTCAGCACATCGTAATGTGCAAAGAACAGGGCCACATCAGAGATCGGGAATGAGAAGGAGATCCTGGGCATCATGTTGAGCTGAGGGCTATAATCTTCAAATGTTTCAAGAGGAGGCCTCGACAGAGTATTATCTACCAGATAAGGCGTTACCCCGGAACCAACGTTCAGGACATTTGGATCCTGAATTTCTGTTCCTTCTGCGTCATACCATGTATCTCCATCGCGATAACCTGTGATCCTGGTTGGATTATCTACATTATCTACATATACAATGTAATCTGATCCTATATTTCCAGGATGATCAACGGACTGTCCGCCAACAGAACCAACTTCGGCGGTTGATTTGGCAGGATACAGCAGATATGGATCCCTCAACACCATCTGGTTAGCATCGAAACGGTCGAAACGAACACCAATATTGAAGATCAGGTCTTTAAAAGCAAATTTATCCTGGATAAAGCCAGCCATGTATATCGGCTCAAAAGCCCCTATCGCACGGGTATTGTTTTCATCATCGTCAGTTTTTGTGAAGAAGTCTTCGAAGCTGGGCTTGCTCTTTAATTTTTTGCCGGTATAGTCGTAACCCAGAGCAGATACAAGCCAATTACCGTCGTTGAGCAGCTCATCAGGGCTGAACATATCCAGATTGAACAGCTGTTCGCCTGTAGAAACCGTATGTGAAACATTGTTTGCATCAAAATACTGAATAGAGTGTGTATTATAATCATATGACTGTATGATGATAAAGTCAGTTCCATTCTCTGCGAGGCCTAGCTTATTCCGTAGATTTTTATCAAATTCACGTTGTGAAGCATCATCATAAAGCCTGCGGTATTCAATCGTATCGGTAAAAGATCCGTCTCTCCAGATAGGGATTGGATTATCAAGGTCAAGTTCCTGAATATGGAAGTTGGCCATCCCGTCCATCAACTGCCAGAGGGCAGTAGGTCCAACGCCATAAAACCTGTCTTGACGTTGTTCGTACTGTATACCGAATTTGATCTCGTGGTTACCGATATCCATCGATCCTGTTGCGTTTACGCTTACCTGTGTATTATCATATTCTGAGTATCCTGCTGCATTGGCTCCAGGCAGGGCAAACATTCCGTACGCTGCGGGAGAGCTCTGACCATTCAGAAGCCCGCCACCCAGTTGCACCTGGTCAGCATTTCTCCAGTTTCCTTCCGGATTCTGATAGAGATCATAGTATGAGGCAGTATGATTTGCTACGTAGGGGTTGGCACTTCCCGGAGTAAAAGTATAGAGCGTATCATAAATATTATCCATCACCTGTGCACCATTATAATAGACTCCGCCAATAGTATCATAGGTGAGGGTATAGTTCTTTGCAAAGTGTGATTGGAATGATCCGATATAGCCATATTTGAACACATCATCCTTATGGTCCGGGTCATGTGTAGATCCGCTGAAACTCTGGTAGTCGGCCTGGATTGAATAGTATACGTTTTTAACCATAGAACTCTTCTCGGGGTCGTTGGGAAAACGTTGGGTAAATCGTCCGAAAACCCTCCATGTCTGGCTGAGATAAAGTGGATTTTTATCATAATTGAACATGGAATGGTTATAATTGGTCTGCCTGGTTCCACCACCATTCCCTTTATTATAATTGAACATACCACCAAATGTCAGGTTTACCGTAGGTCCTGTACGCACATCGATCTTACCTGAGAGGTTCACATTATACCTGGAAGTATTTGAAGTGGTTTCGATCTTTTCCAGATCACTCATCCTGGTGTATTCTCCGTTCAGGAAAGTACCCCCTGATTCAAGTCCGGAAACCCTTAGTGGATTTTCGCGCAGATAGTCAATATACTCATCGGTTGCTCTGTACATATCGCCTGAATATGGTCTTCCGTCGCGACGATACGTGATATCACCACCGATAAAATATCCAAGCAGTGATTCTCCTTTTTTGCCTGTTTCATCGGCTTTTTTTCTGAATAAGGGGCCATTGAGGTTGAGTCCGACACGGGTATATCCAAAGGGATCAAGGAATTCGGAGGTTTCCATCTCGACGCCTGCTCCAAAAACCCGTGAAGGGCCTCTGGTTGTTACCTCAACAATACCACCGGTAGCATCGCCATACTGTGCAGGCTGACCTCCAAGGATCACCGACTGCTGGGCAATGGCTGACTGGGGTAATGAAAGGGAGCCGATTACCGGCATGCCGTCGATATAATAACGAGTACCACTGGTACGTGCACCACGCACGTTTCCTGCTTCACCATCTCTGGAGAATACACCCCCGATAGTGGCTGCAATAGAGGCCACATTACGGTTCGGCATCTTCTGGATCTCTTCCTGTGTTACCGTACCACCACTCACCGTTTTATCTTTGTCGATCAACGGAACAACATAGTCAATGATCACTACTTCATCAAGCTGTTCGGCTGATGATGTCATTTCAATATCGAAAAAGCGGGTTTGGTTGGCATTGATCTGGACGCCCCTGATGAGGACTTCCTGATAGCCAATGAATGAAGCCCTGATATCATATTTCCCGGGAGGGATCGGTTTGATCACATATTTCCCGTCAATGTCAGATGAAGCTCCACCTTGCTGGGAGCCACCAACTTCAAGTACGACATTTACAAAGGGTAATTCTTCCCTGGTGTCTTTATCAAGCACCTTTCCCTGCAGTGTACCGGAAGTTTGGGGGAATACCACCATACTGGTAGCCAGTACAATACCAATAGTTAGAAGTAAATTTCTTAACATACCATGATAATTTTATGTTAGATAAACACTGTGCAATAAGCCGGTAAAGTTAATAAATAAAAAAATTAATATGCAAATATTATTAACAGTACATTCAAAAATGTTTAACATATCCTTAACAAAATGTTAAGAATAAGGACGTTCGAGAATTGTCGAGTAAATAATGGCCTTTCGGAGGTTTATTTTATTTTGTCCCGAAGCCTTTTTTGTCACTTCCTTAAGTTCATCTTTAAACGTGATCCTGTCCAATGAAGATACTCCTTCACCAGATAATGACTCAAGGTTCTGAAGTCCGGAATTAGCATATTCACCCTGGAAGGATCTGGCAGGATGTTCTTCTGCTGTTTCCACGACTTCCTCAAAGCTAAGATCTCTGCTTTCCGGCTCGGGGATTTGCACCTGCTGGCCATTCAATAATTCTTCCAGCAACGACCTTGCTGAAATCCCTTCTGTCTGCTTTTCTCCGTGAATATCTACGGGTTTCTGCGGACTGGTTTTCTGCTTGCTTTTTTTCGTTGCTTTGTAAATGCTTGCGGCAAGCCAGATCACACCAATCACAATGTAAATAAACTCCTCCATGAACGTCTGGTTTTTGGCTAAACTTATGTAAATATATTAAAATTTTGACTTTTCAAAAGTGATAATCAGTTTTCGGTTGACAGGAATCAGTTAACGGTAGAAGGCTGAGAGTCACAGGGAAATGTCACTTATCAGTTCCTCAAACAATTGTTAACAGCATTAGAGATGCGTGATGATCTCAATGATCTTTTCCCGTTTCCTGCGTGAAACAGGAATCTTGCTTCCATCTGTCATTTCAATATAGCCCCCGTCAATTCTCAAAAACCCCTTGATATATTTCACATTCACCAAATGTGATTTATGGGGGCGGATAAAGTTATGGTCACCCAGCAATTCCTCATTTTCTTTTAATGTTTTTGATACCAGGATCTTCTTTCCATCTATGAGGAAGAAGTTAGTGTAATAATTGTCACTCTCACATCGCAGGATCTGATCTGTCTCAATAATATGGATCTTCTCTGATGTTGAAAGAACGATCTTATGGGGGTCAGCATCCTTTGATTTAATATTGTCGAGAAGGACCTGGATGTTTTCATTAACCCCCAGCTGATGTATCTTGCTTTCCACTTTCTTCAGGGCGTTCACCAGTTCTTCCGGGTCGATGGGTTTGAGCAGGTAGTCCAGGGCGCTGTATTTAATTGCTTTAATGGCAAACTGATCGAAAGCAGTTGTAAAAATAATCTCAAAATTTATCTCCTCTAATTCCTCCAGCAGCCTGAAGCCACTGCCATCGGGCATCTGAATGTCGAGGAAGATAACATCAGGCTTGTGTTCGCGTATCATTTTCATTCCGTCGCGATAACTGTCGGCCTCAGCAACGATAGTTACATTTTTACAATAACGATCCAGCATGCCACGCAGGGTTTCCCTGGAGTGCTTTTCGTCTTCTACGATGATGCCCCTGATCATGTAAGTAAAGTTTTATCCATATAAAATCCGTTTTCTGATGCAGTAAAGTTAATCTTTGTTTTGAATCACGACAATTATTCTCATGATTTCTTTATAGAGCTGCCATCACTCATCATCAAGATATAAGATATTGATCTCTACTTTTGTGCCATTTGGCTTGCCCGCCTTATCGTGGAGGTCGATCACCTTTACGGCAAACTTTTCATGATTTTGCTTATTCAGGATCTCCAGCCTTTCCTGTGTGATAAGCATTCCTCTGGACTTCCTTTTTATCCCTGATGCTTCCCTGATCTCCTGTGCCTTCTTCCTGCCTACCCCATTATCTTCAATGATACAATAAATATATTGATCCTGCAATTTCAGGTTTAACTTAATATGTCCGGGATCCGGGCTATGGATCAAACCGTGAATAATGGCATTTTCAATAAATGGCTGGATGATCATAGGTGGTATCTCCATAAACTCCTGATCAATCTTCGTATCTACGTCCACTTGATAGTCAAACTTATTGTCGAAGCGCAGGCGTTCAATATCTAAATAATGCTTAATGGCCTTCAGCTCTTCTTTAACAGGTATACTCGACTCTCTTGAATTAGCGAGTATGAGACGCATAAGCTGAGAAAATTTAGACAGATAATGGATGGCCTTATCGGTATCATTGGAGATCACAAAGCTCTGGATGGCATTTAATGAGTTAAAAATAAAATGCGGGTTCATCTGAAGTTGCAATGCTTTTTGCTGGATGTCAAATAGTTCTTTTTCTATGGCAAGCACCCTTTTTTCCACTTCGTGTTTTCTCTTTATTGACTTTATCCTCCAGTAAATGAATGACCATAAGAGGGCAAAGATCATTGCTCCGAATACAATCTTGAAGATTAAAGTGTCCCACCAGGGGGGAAGAATGATTATGTGAAGACTGATACCGTTTTCATTCCAGATGCCATCATTATTTGACCCTGTGACCCTGAAAGTATAGGCACCGGCTTCAACCCTTGTATATTCAGCAATGCGCCGGTCGGCATTACGGTTGATCCATTCTTCATCATAATTTTCAAGGATATAGGCATATTTATTCTTGGATGGGTTTGCAAAATCAAGGGCGGAAAATTCGATGGAAAAAAAGTTGTCGTCGTAGTTCAGACGAATGGTGTCGCCATTATAAAATGATTTGTTTACCGGATTATTGAACTTATTAAAAGCAGTGATTACGATGCGGGGTATGTTGTTGTTTTTTCTGATCTCCTCCGGGATGAAACTGTTAAATCCATCCATGCCGCCAAAAAACATTTCACCATTCCCGGCATGAAACCATGAACCTCCGTTAAATTCATTGCCTTGCAGACCATCCCGTATATCATAATTGATAAAGTCTCCTGTTGCGGGGTTAAATTTCGACATACCCCAGTTTGTAGTCAGCCAGAGATAGCCATTTTTATCTTCCAGGGTAATATACACAACATTATTTAGAAGTCCGTCCTGCTCATCATAGCGTGTAAATTTTTCTGTTTGCGGGTCGAAATGATTTAATCCACCGCCCATGGTGCCTATCCAGTAATTTCCCTTGCTGTCTTCATAAATGCCATATACTGCATTTGCACCAATGCTGTTTGGGTTGTCGGGCTCATATGTATAAGATGTAAAATTGTTCTCATCTCTGTTGTATCGGTTTAAGCCGTTATCAGTTCCGAACCAGAGCGTGTTTTTACTGTCTTTATAGATGATCCATACCTGGTTGCTCGATATACTCCCCGGGTTTCCCGGCTCATGAACCCACGACATGATGTCCATGGTGTCGGGGTGAAAGGCATTCACTCCCCTGTCAGAGCCCAGCCAGATATATCCAAGGTGGTCTTCTAATACCCATAGTGTTCCATTGCTGTTAAGTGAATTATTTTCTCCTTCCTCAAAAGTATAGTGATCATATTTATTGGTGCGGGGGTTATATTTTAAGAGCCCTGAGTTGTCTGTTGCAATCCAGATATTGCCCCTGCTGTCTTTATGAAGTGACCTGATCCTTTCCTCGCTGAGATCGGTATATGGATCAATCATATAATGCAGGCGTGAGTAGGTGTTTGCATCACGATTAAAAATATTCACTCCCTTACTTGTTCCAAGCCAGATCAGCCCGTCATCGTTTTTAAATATTGTGTGGATGATATCACTGCTGAGAGACAATGGATTTTTGGGATCACGGTGATAATAGTTGAACTTACTGAGTCCAAGGTTTACTTTGTTCAGACCGTTATAGGTTCCGACCCAGATCGAGCCCATGTCATCTTCAAATATGCAGTTTATGTCATTGTTGCTTATGCTTGTATTCTTACCAGATTGTCCGTATTTCAGAAATTGGCCGCTACTCCTGTCGAAAATATTTAATTTGTCGTCCGTTCCAATCCACAGCGTTCCCCTGCTATCTTCGTAAATTGCTTTTACATCATTGCTGCTGATGCTCATTGGGTCGGCATGGGAATGATGAAAATGAGCAAAGCCTTTTTCATCGCCAAGGTAAAGATCCAGACCATTGCGCGTGCCCACCCAGATATTTCCGTTACGGTCTTCATACACATCATTGATGTCGTCGCTGCTGATGCTGTTAGCTTCATCCGGGAAGTGAAAAAATGGCATAAACAGCTTTGTTGAATCATCTAACCTGAAAAGGCCAAATCTGGTAGCGATCCATAAAAACCCTTGCCTGTCTTGTATTACCTTATTGATCCAGTTGGTTCGGATGCTGTCGGCATTGGAAATATTAAAACGAATACGGGAAAAAACATGCATGTCTTTGTCATACTTGTTCAGGCCCTGCACCGTGCTGATCCACAGCTGCCCGTCATGATCCTGGAAAATGTGGTTGATGGTGTTATTGCTGAGGCTGTTGCTTTCCTCAGGCTGATGCTTAAAAACCGTGATCTCATTTATGGACTCATCCAAACGGTTTAATCCATCTTGTGTGCCTGCCCAGATTATTCCGTCATCATCAACCAGCAGGGAATTGACTGTAGTATTGCTCATCCCGTTATGCTTGTTGAAAATCCTGAAGTCGTAAGCATCAAACTGGTTTAAACCATCCCAGGTGCCAACCCACAGATATCCTTCATGGTCCTGGACAATGCTGTTCACCATGTTCTGACTCAATCCTTTTACACGCTGGATGTTTTCAGTTTTGATCTGCTCAAAGCTTACTGTTTGAATCTCCTGGGCATGAAGGCCGGAGAAAAAGATGAGAAGTAGTATCAAACTTGAGATCAGGTAGCAATATGTTTTCTTAATTTCCATTACAGCCTTTTGACCTTTTTTTCCCGAAGATGCGTTTAAAAAATGGTTCTCTGTTCCTATCCTTAAGTTGTTTATTCCGTTTTTTTGATTTTTTCATCATTTCCTGAGTCTTTTCTGCCTGAATATCGTATTGATGTTGCCTGTATTCTGCTGACGCTTTTTCACTGTCTTCCTTCATCTGGTCCTCCATCTGATATGCCTGGCGCTGCTGCCTGGTACCCCTGCTTGATCTGCATGATGATAACAACACAGCCGAAAAAAGAAATAGAATAAGAAATGTAGTTTTAGTTTTCATTTTATTCATGAGAAATGATGCACTAAGTTAATATTTTAGATTAACATACCGGTATCTATGACCGGGAAGGAAATATTATTATTAATTTTGCGTTGGCAAATATCAGAATTTACAATTAATTATGTTCTATAAAAAAATATCTGTAAGCTTGCTTTTTGTGATGCTTATAGCTGGCATGTGGCTGAATACTTCATGCGACAAAGGCGATGACCCTGACAGTGATATCCCGTATGCCCACATTAATGTGGTGATTAATCCTAATTCAACGATGTACCAGGAGATCAGTACCGTTGGCGGTTGGATGTATTATCAATGGGTTGACCCTCCAAGCAGGGGATTGATCATCTATCGGTCTACTCAGGATGAGTTCAAGGCTTATGAGCGTACCCCCCCGATGAATTCAAATGACTGTTGTGAAGTAGAATCAGGCATCTGTACTGCCTTGCTGGTTGATGATCATTATCCATTTGTATATGATACCTGTTCAGATTTTTCATATCAGATACTGGATGGCTCCCCAATCGCACCAGCTACGATTCCACTCAAATCATACAGGGCAGTATATGATGGATTAAACCTGTATATTACCAACTAAAACGAAATGTCTTTAAGCATGATGGCTGATGCGGGAAGATAAATCAAATACAACGAAATGGATCCTGGCCGGGATTTTGGTCTTTTGCCTGGCTTCATATTTCCCTGTTTTCACGAATGGTTTTACCAATTGGGATGACCCTGAGCAGGTGCTTCAAAATGCCGATGTCCATGCTTTAAGTATTGATAATTCCCTGAAGATCTTCAGTTCATTCTATGTTGGTATGTATCAGCCGTTCACTACTCAGGTGTACGCCTTCATATATTATTTATTTGGTGATAGTGCGACTGCATTTCATAGCTTTTCACTGCTGATCCATCTTATAAATGTCATCCTGGTGTTTGTGCTGATCAGGCAGTTTAGCAGAAGAGATGATCTGGCCCTGATCACAAGCGCATTGTTTGCCCTCACTCCCTTACAGGTTGAATCGGTAGCGTGGGTATCGGCATCCAGCAACCTGCTTTTTACTGCATTTTACCTTGCAGGACTTCTTGCTTACCTGCATTACATCAGACAATCAAAGACGAAGTACTTCCTGTACACGCTCCTGTTTTTCATCCTCTCCCTCTTGTCAAAGCCCACTGCGGTGAGCTTTCCCCTCGTTCTTTTATTTATGGACTTCTATTTCAGAAGGGGACTTACACTGAGGGTCATCATTGAGAAGGCACCTTTCTTTCTGCTCTCATTATTGATAGGCCTTGTTATTATTTTTGCCCGTGAGGAGGCAGGGCATATCATTGATATTTCGGATCGTTTTGGCGTGGGATCGAGATTTCTTATGGTGATCTACGCACTGGCTTTTTATATCGCAAAATTATTTGTTCCTTCGGGCTTATCTGCTTTTCATCCTTATCCCCCGGAATTTCTTCCACTGGCATATTATATCGCTCCGCTCATCCCACTGATGATCATATTTCTGATTATACGTCTGAAAGGTGAGCCCCGGCGACAGCTAACCACCGGGATGATATTCTTTCTGCTCACGATATTTATTGTTCTTGAGATCATCCCTGTGGGTGTGCAGGTAGTGAAAGAAAGGTATGTGTATCTGCCCTCGATAGGTATTTACTATGCTTTCGCCTATATGTTTATGTTTTATGCTGCGGGCCGGCGATATCACAGATGGCTTCCTGCCACGGGGGTTGTGGTATTTGCACTTGCATTCGGCATCACTACTTTTTCCCGTACGATGACCTGGCATGACAGTCTTTCGCTTTGGGATGACGTGCTGGAGCAATATCCTGATGCTTCGCCTGCTTTTATCAACCGGGGCAATGCCTGGCTTGCAGAAGGGGACTATAATCGTGCTATCAGTGACTATACCATGGCCATAAACTGGGAGCCTATGGCAGCAGATGCTTATCTTAACCGGGGCCTGGTGTACTACCGGCTTGAGGAGATCGAAAAATCGATCAGGGATTTTGATAAAGCTGTTGCGCTTGGTATCAATGATGCCGAAACTTATAATAACAGAGGCTTGTTGAGGGCTGCCCGCAATGAAATTGAGGGGGCTTTGTCGGATTTCGACATGGCAACAAAAATTGATCCGGCTTATACAAAAGCATGGGTTAACAAAGGGCTGACCCATGCCAAAATGGGTGACTACAACCTTGCCATTACTGCAATTAGCGAAGCACTGAAGAAAGAGCCTCAGCTTGCCAGGGCTTATTACTGGCGGGGGATGGTACTATTGCAAATGGGTCAGACAGAAAGTGCCTGCCGCGACATGAAAACAGCCGTTTCCTATGGATGGCCTTCAGGGCAAATACCAGAAATCTGCCTGTAAGTTATATGTTTTGGGTTTTGGGTTTTAGGTGTTAGGTTAGGCAATGATACAATAACTCAAAACTCAAAACTCAAAACTCAAAACTTAAAACTCAAAACTTCATCTAATACCTGTAATGTTCCGGCTTATACGGCCCATTCTTGGGTACACCAATGTATGCTGCCTGCTCGTCGGTGA